>CANRCC010000009.1 GCA_947629025.1 uncultured Bacilli bacterium
AGAAACATTAAATACTATTATAAACACACTTATTGCAGTTTTTCTAAATAAAACGGAATTTCAAATAAAAATTAACGTTTTTTTAATAAAAAACTAAAAACAACTTGATTTTTTCTGTTTAGTAGTGTAAAATTAAATAGCGTTAAGAAAACATTTTCTTTGGACCTATAGCTCAGCTGGTTAGAGTGCACGCCTGATAAGCGTGAGGTCGATGGTTCAAGTCCATCTAGGTCCACCATTTATGGCCTGTTGGTGAAGTGGTTTAACACACCGCCCTTTCACGGCGGCATTCACGGGTTCAAATCCCGTACAGGTCACCAAATAGTATTTTAAAACCTATCTTAAATGAGATAGGTTTTTTTGACAAAAAAATAAAAAAGTGGTATCATATATGCTCGATATCAAGTAAATGTAAAGTTTATAAAAAAATATTGACTTATTTTATTTCTTGATGTTAAGATTAGTCTGTAAGATAATTCTTACAAAATTTGACATTTATAGTGCATTAAAATGCATATAATATGTTTGGGTAAATGAGGTAGAAAGACACTAACTATCGCGGATATTGCGCAGGTAATATCTTAAGTGTAGGGGTATATCCTCGATGAGATCCCAAGTGGTGCAAAGGGCATTTACTCAATAAGCTCATACATTATGTATGAGCTTTAATATTATTGAAAGGATTAATATATGAAAAGAATTTTAGGAAAAGTTGATAAAAAAATTGCTGAAAGATATAATTTAGAAGAATATGCGGGTAAATCTATTGTAATGTACGATAATGATAGAAAGCATTGTTTAAAACATAAAGATAATTTGCTAGTCCTAAAATTTTTTATTATATACTAAATCATTTAGATGATATAATCAATTATCCTGATGATGTATTTTATAAGAAAAGTACAAATACATTAGAATATTATAAAACTTATGAGGATGGTGTCTCAGTTAGGGTAAAAATTGAACCAGGAAATGAATTGAAGGCAAAAACATTTTTTAAAGTAACTAAGACAAAAATAGAAAATAGAAGAAAAAAAGAACAATATAATAAATATGTAATAAATAATTAATTACAACAAAACTGGGGGGACTTTTCATGAAAATAATTTTATCAGATAATATTATGTTAGAAAAAATAAATACTAAAAATAATGAACATAGTGAAATAATAAAAAAATTAGATAATGATAGTTTAATTAAAAAGTATATTATAGGAACATTTGATAATTTTAAACAATTATTATCCTATTATGATTTATATAATGATGAACTATTTAATAATGTGTATGCTGTAAGATATAATAACAATATAGTAGGGGTAGTAGAATTAGATGGAAAAGAAAATGATTTATATTTAAATTATGCTATTTTAAGTAAATATAGAAATAAACATATTGGTAGTAAATTACTTAATAAAGTAACAAAATATCTTTTGACAGTAACAAAAAAGATTACTCTTTCAATTAAAGATGATAATGCTGCAAGCAAGAAAATTGCTATTAAAAATGGATATAGGTCAAGTGATAAGAAAATATTAGGATATACCAATTACGAAATAAACAGGTTATCTAATTAATTTTTATGTTTGATATTGACCAATTTAATATTAAATGATAAAATTATATTGCGCTTATGGAGTGATACTCAAGAGGCTGAAGAGGCGCCCCTGCTAAGGGTGTAGGGTGGGTAACTGCCGCGAGGGTTCAAATCCCTCTCACTCCGCCATTAAAGATTGAAACTCTATTAAAGAGTTTTTTATTTTAAAAAAGTTCTCTAATTTAGAGGATTTTTTCATTTTATAGGAGAATATATTTTTTGAAGGGAGAAATATATGATTCTAAGACTTAGTAAAATAAAAAAAGAATATAAAATAAATAAAAAACGTAGTGATGTAATATTTAATAATCTAAATCTTAGTTTTAAATCTGGTGAATTTGTATGTGTATTAGGTGAAAGTGGTTCAGGTAAATCAACACTTATGAATATAATAGGAGGATTAGATTTAGATTATAAAGGAAAAGTTTTAATTAATGATATGAATATAAAAAATATTAATTTAGATGATTATAGAAGAGATAAAATAGGCTTTATATTTCAAAATTTTAATCTTATTTCAAATCTATCTGCATTAGAAAATGTAATGTTAAAACTAGATATGACTACTTTAAAGAAAAGTGAGAAAATAAAAAAGGCAAAAGAAATACTAAAAAAGTTAGGATTAGAAAATGTATGTGATAAAAAGCCAAATGAATTATCAGGAGGACAAAAGCAAAGACTTGCGATAGCAAGAGTTTTAGTAACAGATCCAGATATAATATTAGCAGATGAACCAACAGGCTCATTAGATACAGAAAATAGTAAAAAAGTATTAGAAATATTAAAGCAAATATCTAGTGAGGGTAAACTTGTAATAGTTGTAACTCATTCAAAAATGGTACTTGATTATTCAAGTAGAGTTATAACAATAAATGATGGTGAGGTTTTAACTGATGAGGTTATTAAAGATACATATCAAGATAAAAAAACATTATCAACAAGAAAACATAATATAAGTAAAACTACATCTATTAAATTTGCTATTAGAAATTTGTGTAAAAACTTAAAAAGAAATATTTTAATATCACTTGCATCAAGTATAGGGATAATTGGAATAATAATAAGCTTATATATTGGTGATGGGGTAAAAGATTTTATAAATGAAGAAATAAATAATAAAGCAAGTCCTAAAATATTAGATATAAAAAAGAAAGATAAAAATGATTTATATGAAACTAGTTACTTTAGCAAAGATGATATAAATAATATATTAAATATTAAAAATATAAAAAAACTATATAAGCAAATTATTTATACAAATAGTTCAGTAATAAATTATAATAATGAAAAATATGATTTAGTAACGCTTTCAAGCTATACTAATATTAAAAAAGATGAATTATATAAAGGAAATATACCAAAAGAAAATGAAATAATTATAAGTAAATATCTTGCAGATAAAATAAGTAATAAAAAAGATTATAGTGATATACTAGGTAAAAATATTATTTTATATATTATAGATAATTCTAATAATCAACCATTTATGTTAAATGAATATGTAAAAATATCTGGAATATATAAAAGAGATAAAATATCTATAGTTGCAGATTGTATGTATGCATATATTTCATATGATACTTTAAATAATATTTATATAAAAAATAATAAAGAATTAATGCCAACAGATTTAAGTGTTGAAGTATATAATAAAAATGATATAGAAAAAGTAAAACAAAAGATAAATAATCTAGATTTTAATGCAACATCTACTTCAAATATCATTAGTGATATTTATAATTATCTTGATATAGCAACATTTATATTATCTAGTTTTTCATTAATATCACTTGTTGTATCATCAATAATGATTATTATTATAATGCATATAAATGTAGTTGAAAGAACAAAAGAAATAGGAATACTTAGATCTTTAGGAGCCTCTAAAAAAGATATAAAAACAATATTTAAAAGTGAAGCTTTTTGTCTTGGATTTCTAATAGGTTTACTCTCATTTATTTTATCAATTATAATATCAATATTTATAAAAGGTATAATATATGATAATTTTAAAATTAAATTTATAAATATAAAATTATCATTTATGATTTTTGGTTTAATTATTAGTATAATTATGTGTATAATATCAAGTTTAATACCAGCAAATAAAGCATCAAAAATAGATCCTATAAATGCACTTAGATATGAATAAATATTATTTAAAAAAATATCATTTTATTACTTGAAAATATTAATATATGTGTTATAATTGATTTTGTCAGAAGTAAGAGAGGTAGTAGTATGAATTACATTAATGGCGATACTTTTTTAGCAAATGTTTTCTTAACATTAATCGAAAGAAAAAAATTAGAGATTGAATTAAATGAACTAATAAAATTTGAGTATAATTACTTACAATTATTAGATGGTGAAAATAATATTTTAGAAAATTCAGTAGAAAATATAATGAATTTTGTAAACACATATCAAGAATATCTTGAGGTTGTAGAAGATGGTAATACTAAACACATATATATATCTAATGAAGATGATTTTGCGTATGTTTTACTTGAAGAGTTTGAGAAAAATTTAAAAGATGCTAAAAAATATAGAAAAGCATTAAAAATGATAATTAATGATGAGAAAAAAAGTGCTTAAATTTATAAAATATCTGATTTAATCAGGTATTTTTATATGAAAAAAGTTAAACTCATGTTATAATATAAAAGGTGATTGTATGAAAAAAATCAGTATTGTTTGTCTAATAGTAGTTATAATTGATAGATTATTAAAGTTATTAGTAAATAGTACTCTTGATTTTTTAGTAAGATATGAAGTGATAAAAAACTTTTTTTCTTTAATTAATTGCCATAACAAAGGAGCAGCATTTAGTATTTTAAATGGTAATGTATTATTTCTTATATTTATAACAATAGTTGCATTATATTTTATTATTTTATATATAAGAAAAGAAAATGATTATAAATTAATTAATACTATATCATATGGATTACTTTTAGGTGGAATAATAGGAAATTTAATTGATAGAATAATATATGGTTATGTTATTGATTATTTAAGTTTTACTATATTTAATTATAATTTTCCAATATTTAACTTTGCTGATATATGCATAGTTATAGGAGCATTATTACTTATATTTATAGAATTAAGAGGTGAAAAAAATGAATCAAAGTCTAGTAGTAAGTAACTTGAATGAAGAAATTAGACTAGATAAATATTTGTCTAGTAATGAAAATATTAATTTAACAAGATCAAAAATTCAAAAACTTATGGATAATAACTTAATTTTGGTAAATGGTAATAATGTTAAGAATAGTTATAAAGTTAAAAATAATGATGTAATAGATATAGGAGAATTAAAAGAAGATACAGATATTATTCCAGAAAAGATGAATTTAGATATAGTATATGAAGATGATGATGTTATTGTTATAAATAAACCAAGTGGGGTAGTAGTTCATCCTGCTAGTGGTAATTATAAAAATACACTTGTAAATGGACTATTATATCATTCAAAAAGTCTTAGTAACATAAATGGAGAGTTTAGACCTGGTATTGTTCATAGAATAGATAAAGATACAAGTGGACTTTTACTTGTTGCAAAGAATGATAAAGCACACTTATCTTTAGCAAAACAACTTAAAGAAAAGACAATAAAAAGAAAATATATTGCACTTGTTGAGGGTGTTATTAATCATGATACAGGAACTATTGATGCACCTATTGGAAGAGATAAAAATGATAGAAAAAAAATGACAGTAACAAGTGAAAATTCAAAAGATGCCATAACTCATTTTAAAGTACTTGAAAGATATAAAGATAAGACATTAATTGAATGTACACTTGAAACAGGAAGAACACATCAAATAAGAGTTCATATGAAATATATTGGTCATCCAGTAGTAAATGATCCAGTTTATGGAAGAAAAAATGCAACATCTTTTGGGCAAATGCTTCATGCGAAGTTGATAGGATTTAATCATCCAACAACTAATAAATATTTAGAATTTAGTTGTGAGTTACCATTAGAATTTGAAAAAATGTTAGATAATTGCAAGCAAGAGTAGGTGATAAAAATGAAAATGACGTTAATGAATGAAAAAGATTTGCTTGTTATGAAAATTCTTCATTATTTTATAATTAAACAAAATTATACTCCAATAATAATAAAAGGAGTAGAAGATGAAATATGGCTTGAAAATAAAAATAATGAGTTTAGTATTATTAGAATAGTTACAAAGCATATTCATAATGATGAACAATTAAGATATGATAGTTATAAAACAAAACATATAACAAGACAAATAAAAAGAAAGTTACTAGATTTTTCAATGAATATGATTTCAATATATACTGATGTAGAGTATGTAAGTGATATTACAAAATATGATGATAAGAAATTTTCTAGTGTAGTTATAAAAAATGAAGATGATTTAATAACTAATGAAATTCTTAATAAAAGATTTAAAAATATTAAAGATAATATGAAATTTGAAGAAGAAGATTTCGAATTAGTTGGAAGAATAACTAAAGATATAACAACAAAAAATATAAAAGAAGTAGAAAAGAGGGAATCATTTATGAAAAATAAAAATATTTTATTAACCTATATATTAATATTAATAAATATAATTGTATTTGCGCTTATGTATATTTATGGTAATGGCTCAGAAGATATAAATACACTTATAAATTTTGGAGCAAATTATACACCACTTGTTAAATATGGACAATATTATAGATTATTAACATCTGCGTTTTTACATATTGGAGCTATTCATTTAATATTTAATATGTATGCTCTTTATATAGCAGGTAGCCAAATTGAATATGTATATGGAAAAATAAAATATATAATTATATATTTATTTAGTGCATTTATGGGCTCATTATTTACAATTGCCTTATCAAGTGAAAATGTAGTTTCTGCAGGAGCGTCAGGTGCAATATTTGGATTATTTGGTTCACTATTATATTTTGGATATAATTATAGAGGTTATATTGGTAATGCAATTATAAGTCAACTTGTACCGGTCATAATACTAAATTTAGTTATTGGATTTTCAAATCCTAACATAGGTAATGCTGCACATATTGGAGGACTTATTGGGGGTTATATTATTTCAATGGCATTAGGTGCTAATATAAATGAAGAAAATAAAAATAAAATAAATGGAATTATAATATCTGTTATCCTAACAGCATTTATGATTTATATCGGATTTTTTAATTAGAGGAGGATGATAAAATGATTACACAAAGTTTTGAAATTTTAGATAAATATAAAGAAAGATTTAAAAATATAAGAGATTACAATCAACGTGAACTAGAAATTCTTATTTTTGATTTAGGCAAAGAATGCTATGAAGATGATTATGAAATGCAGCTTGCATTAAATTGGATAAAATTAATAAGTAAAGTTCAAATTGGAATAGAATTAACAGAAGAAGAAGAAAAATGTTTAAGTAGGGCATCACGCGGAAGTATTATTCTTCCTAGTGTGGTATGTGAGTCAAAGAAAAAAAGAGATAAATTATTAAAAATGGTAAATAAAAAGTCCTAAATATTTAGGATTTTTTCAGTGTTTTTAAAGTTAATTTTAGCAATTTCATATAGTTTATCTTTTCCATATTTAGAAACTATTTTTCTTCCAAAATCATCAACTAATACTCCTGCACCTTTAGGTATAAAAGCATCAAGAGTATTACTCATTTTTTCCATTTCTTTTAAAAATAAATATCTACTAATTAATGATGAACAAGCAACTGATAAACATTTATCTTCTGCTTTAGTAGTAAATGTTATTTTTCTAAATACATTATTTTCACTTTTTAAATAATTATAATAATTTCTTTCAGGTGTAAATTGATCTACTACTACCATATCATATACAAAATTATCTTTTTTTAATAAACCAAGTAATACTTTATTATGTAGTATTGCTTTAATTTTATTCATATTATCTCCATTTTCTTGCATTTTGTTATATGATTTACAATCTAAGATAAAAGATTCATAAGGAATCTTATCCATAATTTTTGGAACAATACTTAGTATTTTTTCATCTGTTAATTTTTTAGAATCACGAACACCTAATTCTTCTAAAAATGAGATATTTTCTTTATTAACATAAGATGCAGTTACTACAATAGGACCAAAGTAATCACCAGTTCCAACCTCATCTGAACCAATAGAATTAATAAAATAATAGTCAGTTTTATCAGTATCTTCCTTTTTTTCTTTCTTTTTATTATCTTCTATTACTTCTTTCCCATTTAATATTACTTCAGTTTCTTTCCAATAATTAGCATCTATATCTGCTGATACACCTTGAAATACTACTTTACCAGATTCATATAATGTTATGACAGTATCTGCATCTTGTGCTTGAAATATTGCATACATAGGAGTTTTATCTCTTTTCATATATTTATAGTGTTCTATCATTTTTTCTTTTGTGTTATCACTTACTTTAAACGATATTGTCATAAGTTTTCACCTCTTTATAATATTTTAACATAATTTCTTTATTTTTTTATAAAAATATAATATAATTATAGAAAGAATAGAGGTTGAAAATATGAGTTTAAATACTTTAGATATTGTAATAATAATGTTCATTTTAATGGGTGGTATAGTAGGTATGAAAAGGGGAGTTATTAAACAAAGTGTAATGACAATTGGAATGCTTATTGTAGTTATTTTGTCATTTATATTAAAAAATCCAGTTTCATCATTAATGTATAAATATTTACCTTTTTTTACATTTGGTGGTCTATTAAAAGATTTAACAGTATTAAATATAATTTTATATGAATTAATTGCTTTTTCTATAGTATTTTCAATATTAAGTGCAATATTAGTAGTATTGATAAGAGTAAGTTCTATATTTGAAAGATTATTAAAATTTACAATAATACTTGCAATACCATCAAAAATATTAGGATTTATTTTAGGAACTGTTGAATATTATTTAGTAGTATTTATCATATTATTTATTGTATCTAGTCCAATGTTTCATATAAAAGATATTGATTTTGTAAGAGAATCAAAATTAAAAGATACAGTTTTAAATAATACTTTAGGATTATCTAGTATGCTAAATAATACATTAGAAACATTTAATGATATAGATATTTTAATTAAAAATAAAGATAAATATTCTACGGATGAGTTTAATTGTAAGGCAGTAAATATTATGAAAGAAAATAAATTTTTAGGTGAAAAATCTTTAGATTACCTATATTCAAAGGGTAAAGTAAATAATAAATGTAAGGTGAGTGATTAATATGAGTATAATAAATGTTGATTCAAAAAGTTTTGATAGTACTATAGATACTGGAGTAGTACTTGTTGATTTTTATGCTACTTGGTGTGGACCTTGTAAGATGCTTTCTCCAATTATAGATGAAGTATCAAATGAAATAAGTGATGTAAAATTTGTAAAAGTTGATGTTGATAATTCTAATGATTTAGCAAATAAATATGGTATAACAAGTATACCAACATTATTACTTTTTAAAGATAAAAAATTAAAGGGAAAGACAGTTGGTTTTTTAACTAAAGATGATCTTATAAGATTTATAAATGAGAATAAATAATATATTTGTAAAGTTACTGTATAAGTAACTCTTTTTTTATTTACAAAGTATTAGCAATAATATATATTTATATTAGAGGAGGTATCAATATGTTTTGTTCAAATTGTGGAAATAAGTTAGAGGGGGATAGTAAGTTTTGTCCAAAGTGTGGAAATAATTTAGATGGGAAGCAAGAGGTTAAATACGCTAAAGCATCAAAAAGATTATATGCATGGTTTATAGATGAAGTACTTCTTTTTGCAGTTGGTTTTGTAATAGTACTTTTATTAATGCTATTTACTGGAGTTGATAACATTGAATCAAAAAATTATCAACTTACAATTATATTAAATGTTATTTTCGTAATTTATTTAGTAGTTACAGAGTCATCAGAAAAACAGGCTAGTATTGGAAAAAGATCTATGAATATAAAAGTTATAAATGAAGATAACAGTAAAACTAAAGTAACTCAAATGCTTTTAAGAGTAATATTATATCTTATACCAGTTATACAACTTGCGTCATATATTACAATATTGGCAACAGAAAAAAAACAAGCAGTATGGGATATGATATTAAAGCAAGTTGTAGTTGAAGAAAATTAAGGAGGATAATTATGTATTGCAATAAATGCGGAAATAAGTTAGAAGAAAATAGTAAATTTTGTCCAGCTTGTGGAAATAATATTGATGGGACACAAACTACTACTATTAGTAATAATGAAAAGGAAAAAGTATCTTTTGGTAAATGCTTCTTACAATGTTTATTAGTAGCTATGATAGTATTTATATTATCGTTTTTTGTACATATATATTTCTTACAAGTATCATTACCAATATTAATTATACTATTTGGACCATTTATTTTATATGTAATAAGACATTAAAAAAATAAAAACTGGATTTACCAGTTTTTATATTGCTCTCATTAAATTTGCATTTTTATATGGATCATTTTTATCAATTCTATCAATAAATAATATTCCATTTAAGTGATCATATTCATGTTGAAATGCTACTGAAAGTTCTTCTCTAAGTCTTAGAGTTTTTTTATTTCCATCCATATCATAAAATTCTACATTAAGTCTAGCATATCTTGGTACAATTCCCTCAGTTTCTCTATTAATACTAAGACAACCCTCACCACCATCAACATAAATAAGTTCTTCTGAATGACTAATTATTTTAGGATTTATAAATATATAATTTTCAAATTTTCCCTCTTCAATCTCTAAAACAATTACAAATATTCTTTTATTTATTCCAATTTGAATTGCAGATAATCCCATACCAGGTCTTAAATTATACTTTTTAGCTTCTTCATCTATTTGACTTAAAGTAAGCATCTCAATAGAATCATTTATAAAATTTATATATCTTTGATCTAGAGGAAAAGTAACATCATGACTTTTTTGTCTTAATCTTTTATCTTTTTCATCTAGTATTTGCTTTGTTTTTATCACTATACATCACCCCAAATAAAACACATATATTCTATCATATTTTTGCTAAAAAGTAAAAAATATGGCCGTTTTCTATAGTTTTACCAAACAAAAAATATTTATACTTAAAATAAAAAAGATCAAAGATCTTTTTTAGAAGTTATTACCGCGATTAAAGAATCCAGCACCTAAAACAATTACAAGTAATATAAATAATACTAATATAATCGCAGCACCATATCCAGAACCTTGACCATAGCCAGTATTTACTGGATATGCATAACCGCCTTGATTACCACAACATGGATTATTGTAACCATAGCCACCGCTATATCCGTAATAATACATACTAAAACCTCCTTTTTATTTCCTATTATATTTTATTAATAATGTAAATAAAATGTTATTTAATTTACCTAAATATAGGTAAAAATATTTATTTATGGTATTATAAATAGTAAAGGATGGTATAAATATGATTAGAACATTAAATAAAATGGATAAATTATTATTAGTTCTTACAATTTTTATGTTTATATTTGGACTATTTATGATATTTGATGCTTCAAGTATGAGATCATTTTTAGATTATGGTGTTAATACAAAGTATTTTACTAAACAATTAGTAATATTAGGTTTATGTTTTATACTTGCAATAATAATTATGTCAACGAGATTAAGTAAATATAACTCAATAATATATGCACTAGTAATAGGTCTTTTATTTATTCTTATTGCTTTATTAGTAACAGGGGTTGCTACTAACAATTCAAAAAGTTGGTTTTATATTGGTTCATTTGGTGTTCAGCCCAGTGAATTTGCAAAGGTTATAATTATATTATTTACTGCAGTATTTTATAATATGAATATAAAAAGACTTGATAATATAGTTGTTGCAGTTACGCCTCTTTTTATAGGTGCTCTTTTCACATTTTTAACGCTTCTTCAACCAGATGGTGGAACAGGTCTTATTTTATTTGGAATAACTACATTATTATTTTATGCATCACCTGTTTCTAAAGAAATTAAAATTAAAGTTACATTTGCTGGATTAATATTTCTAGTATTAATATTAGTTTTAGTATTAATTACAGGAAAAAGTCCATTATCAAAAATGCAACAAGGAAGATTTAATTATTTAAAACCATGTACAAGATATCAAGATGATTCAGGTTATCAGGTATGTAATGGTTATATTGCAATAAATAATGGAAAATTATTTAGTATAGAACCTGGAAATAGTAAACAAAAATATTTATATTTACCAGAAGCACATACAGATTTTATATTTCCAATAATTGTAGAAGAGATGGGACTTATAACTGGTATAGTAATAATAATAATATATATGATAATAATATATAGAATATTATTAATAGGAAAAAGATCTTATAGTTTACTAAACTCAATTATATGTTATGGAGTAGCATGTTATATATTTTTACATGTAGTAATTAATTTAACAGGAATATTAGGACTTCTTCCATTAACAGGAGTACCACTTCCATTTTTAAGTTATGGTGGTTCATTTGCTTTATCACTTACAGCTGCAATCGCACTTGTTGAAAGAGTTGCAATAGAAAATTATGATTTTAAGAAAAAAATGATACTAAGATAGGAGATTTTTACACCTTTATAGATAATTAATTTATAGGAGGTGTTTTTTAATGGAAAAAATAAAAATGTATTTTAAGTACATAATATTTGTAATAGTAATTTTAATATTACTAATAATTTCAATATTTTTATACTATGATGCTATTAATAAAGAAGATAAAAAAGAAGATATCATAGTAGAGAAAAAAGAAAAAAAGGAGGTTAAAAAAGAAGAAACTAAAAAAGAAGAGGTAGTAGATGTAAAAAAATACATATATGTAGATGTTAAGGGTGCAGTAAATAATCCAAATGTTTATATGATTGAAGATGATAAAAGAGTGATTGATGCAATTAATATAGCAGGTGGATTAAAAGAAGATTCTGATATTAGTATAATTAATCTAAGTAAAAAATTAAAAGATGAAATGTGCGTTATAATATATACCAAAAAAGAAATAGAAGAGTATAAAAAGAAAAATCTAAGTACAAATGAAATAGAAGAACAGTTATATAAAAATATTCCTAAAATTGATAAAAATAATGATGCAGAAATAAAAGCTACATCAGATAGTAAGAATAAAGAAAATGTAGTACGAGGTAAAATATCTATTAATACTGCAACTATAGAAGAATTACTAAATATAAATGGAATAGGAGAGAGTAAAGCAAAATCTATAATAGAATATAGACAAGCAAATGGACCATTTAGTACTATCGAAGATATTAAAAATGTATCTGGTATAGGAGATGCATTATTTGAAAAAATTAAAGATAGTATTACAATCTAATAAAATATTTTATATATTTTTATTAGTATCATTACTTTATACATTTATATATGTAAATTTATATGATTATAAAGTAACAAATCAAACTAAATATACTGGATATATTAGTGATTATAGTATAGATGGTGATAAGTTATCATTAATTATAAAAAGTAAAGATAAGATAAAAATAAATTATTATTTTAATTCTAAAAAAGAAAAAGAAAAATTTAATTTATCATATGGAGATTATATAGATATTTATGGCAAGGCAGAAAAACCAAGTGAAAATACAAATTTTAAATTATTTAATTATAGAAATTATCTTTTATCTAAAAAGATTAAATATGAAGTTTTAGCGTCTAATATTAAATTAAAAAGAAAAAACAAAAATATATTTTTTAAGTTAAAAATATCTATTATAAAAAGTATAGAAAAAAGAAAAAATACTAAAAATTATTTAAAGGCATTTATAATTGGAGATAAAAATGAAATAGAAAAGTCATTTTTAGATTCTTATAAGTTCCTAGGAATTAGTCATTTACTTGCAATATCAGGAATGCATATATCATTAATATCTATTCTTATTTTTAAATTAATAAAAAAGAGATTACCAAACTTTAGTTATTTAATTGTATCTATTATTTTACTATTTTATTTATTTTTAACAAATTTTACTATATCAATGGTAAGAGCGTGCTTAGAATTTATATTATTTAGTATAAATAAAGTATTTAAGTTTAATATAAAAAATACAAATATAGTTATCTTATTATTATGTGTATTACTTTTATATAATCCATATTTTATATTTGATATAGGATTTAGATTTTCTTTTTCTATAAGTTATTCACTTATGTTATTTAGACCAATAATTGATAAAGAAAAAAGATATATTATAAAATCTTTATTAATATCTGTAATTTCATTTTTAGTTTCTATACCAATTTTAATAAATAGTTTTAATCAAATTAATATACTAAGTATAATTTATAATATTTTCTATGTTCCATTTATTTCATATATAATTTTTCCTATGGGATTATTAACATTAATTTTTCCATATTTAGATGCAACTTATATTTATTTTATTAATATATTTGAAAATATTACTATGATACTAAGTAAAATAAAGATTTTATCTTTTGATGTTTCAAATATTCCAATTATACTATGTATTTTATATTATATTTTTATATATTTTTTAATAACTAAATTTAATAAGAAAAAAATAATAATATTATTTTTAATATTTATTATATTTATTAATTATAAGAGATATTCATTTAATGCAAAAGTTACTTTTATTGATGTTTCTCAAGGAGATTCTATACTAATTAGGTTAAAAGATAAAAATGTATTAATTGATACAGGAGGAAAAATAAATTATAAAGTAGAATCCTGGAGGAAAAGAAAATCAAAAAATAATATTACAAATTATACATTAATTCCATATTTAAAAAAAGATGGAGTAAAGAAAATAGATTATTTAATATTAACTCATGGTGATTTTGATCATATGGGAGAAAGTATTAATTTAGTTAATAATTTTAAAATAGAAAAAGTAATTTTTAATTGCGGAAAATATAATAATTTAGAAGAAATTTTAATTAATGTTCTAAATAAAAAGAAAATACCATATTATAATTGCGTTAAAAGGATAAATATAAATGAA
This sequence comes from uncultured Bacilli bacterium, assembly GCA_947629025.1. Classification (GTDB taxonomy): domain Bacteria; phylum Bacillota_I; class Bacilli_A; order RF39; family UBA660; genus CAG-433. The sequence goes on from CANRCC010000009.1 coordinate 14,620, forward strand.
AATATATTATATTTTTTAAATGATAATTTATATGATAATGAAAATGATAATTCAAATGTAATTTATACTAAAATTAATAATTATAAATTTATTTTTATGGGTGATGTTACTATGAAAGTAGAAAATAACATAATAGAAAATTATAAATTAAATAATATAGATGTATTAAAGGTAGGTCATCATGGAAGTAAGACAAGTAGTAGTAAAAAGTTTATAGAAAGTATAAATCCAAAATATTCTATTATTAGTGTAGGTAAAAATAATAAATATGGACATCCTAATAAGGAAACGTTAGAAAATTTAAAAAATTCTAAAATATATAGAACAGATAAAAATGGAGGAATTATGTTTAATTTAAAAAATAATAAATTAAAAATAAAAACTTGTTTTAGATAAATAATAACAAAAAATAGTAATAAGAATATATTATTATTGAAGATATATTTATATTAATATTAATATTAATATGGGCATAATAAAAAAAGAATAAAAAATATATGAAATATAAGTATAAATAAGTATATATTTCATATATTTAATTAGTACGCTAACGTTATAGCGTTTATATAGATTAAAGAAACTTATAATAGTTTCTTTTCTTTTACATTTTTCTATATAGTCCAATTGCTTTTCCAATAATTCTAACATTATCTAATATTATTGGATCCATAGTATCATTTTCAGGTTGAAGTCTAAAATAACCATTTTCTTTATAAAAAGTTTTTAATGTAACTTCATTTTCATCAGTCATCGCAACTACTATATCACCATTATTTGCAGTTTCTTGTTTTTGAAGTATAACTATATCACCATCATGAATTCCTGCATTTATCATTGATTCTCCCCAAACTTTTAATGTAAATACTTCTTTATGAGTAGGAATTAAATATGTTGGTATTGTAAAAAATTCATCTGGTACTTCAATTGCTTCAATTGGATTACCTGCAGTAACTTTTCCAAGAAGAGGAACATCAACTACATCTTCTTTTTCATATTCATTTTTAACAAGTAATTCAATAGTTCTATTTTTTGATCCAACCTTTTTAATATATCCTTTATTTTCAAGTGTATTTAAGTGCGCGTGTGTAGTAGCAGGTGATGATAATCCAAGTGCAGCACCAATTTCCCTAACAGTTGGTGGGAATCCATTTTTAGCAATACTTTTCTTTAAATAATCAAGTACTTGGTTTTGTTTTTTTGTAAGTTTTTCCATTGAAAAAATCAACTCCTTTTCCTTAACAATTTAATGTTAACATAAAAAATGTAAAATGTCAAACAATTGTTCGAAATATAATTGACACGAATATTTGTTCGTGTTAAAATGATATCAAGAAAAGGAGTGATAGAAATGAAAAAATTTATTGGTTATGGAGTTATTTATTTAATTGGATTAGGATGCGTTGTAGGGATGATGTTAAGGGTTGATAGTTTAGATAATAAAGTAGCAAATAACAATACAATAAATAAAACAAATTATGTTTTAAATAATTAATTTTAAAATGAAGGTTTTTATTAAAAAAAATATTGTATTTAATTTTTTTTTATATTATAATTGTACTATAGTAGGTGAAGAAAGAATATGAAGGATAGAAAAGTAATTGTTGTAATTACAATTATAATATTTATGGTAGTTTTAGGAATAGTGATATTAAATGGTGATGGAATATCAAGAGTAAAAAGAGTTTTAAAAGAAGATTATGATAGTATATATTGCATTGATGATAAATGTAGTGGAATATATGTACAAAAGAATCAAAAGAATGGTAGTCAAGTAAAGTTACTTGATAAAAATGGAAATGTTATTGCAAAATATGATGAAAAAGGAAGTAAAGTTAAAGAACCATATTTCTTAAATAAAAATTATTTTTTAGCAAAGAAAGAAAACTCTAAAGATAATGTTACTTATTCTTTAAATAATAAAAAAGGTAAACAAATATATAAAACTAAAAATAAACTTGAATCTATAAATAATAAATTTATTCTTATGACTACACCAGCAAAGATAGGAGAAAAATATACAATACTTGATTTAAACGGAAAAGAAAAATATGGGAATATTAGTACTTATAAATCTTATTTAGATGGAAAGTATATTTATATTGAAAGTGAAGAAAATAAATTTATACTTGATGATAAAGGTAATAAAGTTTTAGAAGATTATAAAATTGTTGAAGAAGTATCATCTGATGATGACGATGTTTTATACTTAATAGTAAAAGATTCTAACGATTTAAACTATTATTATGATTTATCAAAAGCCAAAATAAAAGGTGAGGGATTTACAACTTATAAGGTGAATAATGATAAATCACTTATTGTAACAAGAAAAGAAAACGATAAATTAGTTAATTATAATATAAGTTTAGATGGTAAAAAAGATGAAAAAACAACTAGTATATCAGATACTATTAAAAATATATCTAGTAAAATAGATGAAAAAAAATATTATCTATATACATTGAGCGTTGTATCTAATAATCAAAAAGAAGTATTAGTTGATAATAAAAGTGATAAATCATTTGGTATTTTAAATATTGAAACTAATGAATTTACAAGTTTATATTCTTATAGTAGTGATAATTTCTATTCATCAATTTCTATATTAAAAAGTAGTAATAATAATAGTTATGCACAAATATCTTGTAGTTCTAATGTATGTGATAATACTAAAATGCTAGTATTTGATCTAACAAATAGTGAAGAATTATTTGGAATAGATGGAAGTAATTTAGTAGCAACAGAGTATGTTCAATATGAAAATGGATATAAACAAGTAAGATATTCATCTCAAACAGAAAAAGAAGAATATAAGGACAAGTACGTTTTATATGATAAAGATAATAATGAAAAAGCTATAAATGAAAATCAAATGTTAGTTATTGATTCAAATTATATTATGGGAAGTGTAGATGAAAAATCATTATTATTATATTTATCAAAAGATGATAAATTTATAAATGATGAAAAAAGTTTAGCTACTATAATAAAAATAAATAATGAAGATTATTATAAATATGAATCAGGAAGTAACACATTTATAGTTAATAAAAATGGTAAAAAGTTATATGATATAAAAAATGATGGAACTTTAGAATCAACTAGAAGTAATGTGTATGCGATTGGTAAAAATTCGATGAGAATATATACTATAGGTAGTGATGAAGTAAATACTTATAAATTATTAGAAAATGAAACTTTAACTGATTCATTAAATAATAAAATTAGTCCTTTTGAAGATGTAATGTTTATAAATAATAATAAAGAAAATTATTTCAAAGTTATAGGTAAAAAAGGAAATATAGTAAAACAAGTAAAAAATTCTCAAATAAAATCAGTTACAATAAATGAAGATATAAAAAGAGCATATATAGTTTCTCAAAAGAAGATAGACGGAAAAGTAAAATACGGATTATATATTGCAAAATAAAAGTATAAACTTTATACTTTTATTTATTATTTTATAAAAAAGAATGGGTGGTCATAGTGGATAATAGATCAGTAGACATTTTAAGGGGTCTTACAATTGATATTGTACAAAATGCTCATGGAGGTCATTTAGGAATTGGACTTGATGCTGCGCCAATTATGTTTACTTTATTTACAAAACATTTAAAAGTAAATCCCTCAATGCCTGATTGGGTAAATAGAGATAGGTTTGTAATGAGCGCAGGTCATGGCTCAGCGCTTTTATATGCAACTTTGTTTTTAAGTGGATATCAATTTACAATAGAAGATTTAAAAAATTATAGAAGATTAAATAGTAAAACTCCTGGACATCCAGAACTTGGAACATTTGGAGTTGATATTACAACAGGTGCATTAGGTTTAGGTTTTGCTAGTGCAGTTGGAATTGCTTTATCAGAAAAAATATATGAAGAAAAATATAATAAAAAAGCTAAAAAATTATTTGAAAAGAAACCATTTCCACTAGTAGACTACTATACTTATGTACTTGTTTCAGATGGTGATCTTATGGAAGGTGTATCATATGAAGCAGCATCTTTTGCGGGTAATTATAATCTTGAAAAATTAATAGTTTTATATGATTCTAATAAAGTATCTATGGATGGCACTACTGATATAACATTTAAAGAAGACGTATTACTTAGATTTTCTTCAATGGGATGGGATACATTTAATGTAAAAAATGGTAATTCTATAAAAGAAATTGATTCTGCAATTAAAAAAGCAAAGAAATCAAGTAAGCCAAGCATAATAAAGATAAATACAACTATAGGATTTGGTTCAAAGTATCAAGGAACAAATAAAATTCATAATGGTGAATTAGAAAAAGAAGATTATGAACAACTAAGACAAAAATTAAAATTAGATGGTTTACCATTTACATTAATAAAGGAACCAGCAGAGAATATTAGAAATCAAGTTGTTACTCGTGGAATTAAAGAATATGATGCTTGGGAAAAAGTATATGCAGATTATAAAACTACTATGAATCAAGAACAAATATCTGAATTTGAAAATATAGTATTTAATAAAGTTAATTTTGATTTAACTACATTAAATATAAATATTGATTATGATAAAAAAGAATTACTTAGAGATAGTAATAATAAAATAATGAATTTAATACCAATGGGACTTTCTAATTTTATAGGTGGAAGTGCAGATACAGTAACATCTACAAAAACATATTTAAATGATAGAAATATTTTATCTTCTAAAGATTATCTTGGAAAAAATATATGTTTTGGAGTCCGTGAGAATGCTATGGGAGCAATATTAAATGGTTTGGCATTATCTGGATTTAGACCTTTTGGTTCAACATTCTTAGCATTTAGTGATTATCTTAAACCATCTATTAGAATGAGTGCACTTATGAATTTACCAGTAACATATATATTTACTCATGATTCAATTACAGTTGGAGCAGATGGACCAACACATCAACCAGTTGAACAATTAGCGTCTCTTAGATCTATTCCAAATTTAAATGTATATAGACCTTGTGATATTAAAGAGATAATTGGTGCATGGAATTGTATAATAAAAGATGGGAAACCTGCGGTTATATCATTAGCAAGAACAGAGGTTAAACCGCAAAAGGATTCTAATGTAAATATGGTATCAAAAGGTGCATATATAATATCTGAACCAGATGATAGTGTAGATGCAGTTATAATCGCAACAGGAGCAGAGGTTCAAGTTGCAGTTTCAATAAAAGAAAAACTAAAAGCTGAAAATATTAATGTAAGAATAGTTAGTATGCCTTGTATGGAAAAATATGATGAACAACCTGAAAGTTATAAACAAGAATTATTTCCAGTTGGAACTAAGATATTTGTAATTGAATATGGAAGCTCTTTTGGATGGGAAAAATTTGTTTCTAGTTCTGATTATTTATTTACTGTTGATAAATTTGGTAAGAGTGCTAGTAAAGATGAAAATTTAAGTTATTTAGAGGTTAATCTAGATAATATAATTGTAAGAATTAAAAATTTACTTTAATTCTTTTTTTTTGACAATATTTTTATTATTTATTTAATATACTATATTAGGGTGATTCTATGAGAACTTTTTATGTATTTAAAATAAATAATATGTTTCAAACATTTTATAATGATAAATCAAGTATATTATTTAAGATGTTTAATGAAATATATAATTCTAAAGATGATGATCTTATAAATAATTTTAGATTATTTGAAAAGATAACAATACCATTTAATAAAAGAATATTTAATAATTTTATAATGTTAAAACATAGAGATGATATTTATTATGATAAAAAAGAAAATAAACATTTTATTAATAGTGATAATGAAATGACAAAACTTACAGTTAATACAACACATTTAAAAATAAAGACAAATAAAAATGTAAATAGTTTTATTAAAGATATTATTGATAGTAAAGAAAATGTATTTGTTATTGATTTTAAAAATAAGGATTATTTTTGGTTAAATCAAATTAATTATGAACCACTTGTATAAATTAATTATTTTTATTATAATATTTATGTAGGAGGAATAAAAATGTTACATGATATATTATTAATTGTTGTAGGCCTTATTATAGGTGCGATTATAGGATTTTTTGTATCAAGAAAATATATGGAAAATTATTTTAAGAAAAATCCACCAATTAATGAACAAATGATTAAAATTATGATGAGTCAGATGGGTAGAACACCAAATCAAAAACAAATTAATCAAGTTATGAAAGCAATGAAAACAGCAAATAAATAATACTCTTAATAAGAGTATTTTTATTTTATATTTAAAAAATATATGTTATAATTTTTTTAGGTGGTATTATGGAAGATAATTTTTCTAAAATTCAAAAAGAAGTAGATAAGTGGGCTAATCAATTTGAAAAGCCATATTTTTCTCCTCTTTCTATGTTAGCTTGTATGACAGAAGAACTAGGTGAGGTATCAAGAGTTATAAATGTATTATATGGAGATAAGAATGCAAAAGATGGTGAAAATATAGATCATTTAGAAGAAGAATTAGGTGATTTACTTTTTTCGATAATATGTATGGCAAATAAAGAGGGAATATCATTAGATAAAGCATACAAAAGAAAAATAGATAAATTATATAATAGAGATAATTATAGATATAAAAGAAAATAGTATTTTAATCAGGTAATATCCTGATTTTTTATGCAGATGATAAAGGATGAAGTTATTATGAATAGTATATTAGAACATATAAATTTTCCAAGTGATTTAAAAAACTTAAGTATTAAAGAGAAAAAATTATTAGCAGAAGAAATAAGAAAATTCATTATTGAAAATGTTTCAAAAAAAGGTGGACATTTAGCATCTAATCTTGGTGTTGTTGAACTTACAATTGCACTTCATAGTGTTTTTAATATGCCAGAAGATAAAATAATATTTGATGTTGGTCATCAGACATATGTCCATAAAATATTAACTGGAAGAAAAGATAAATTTAATACATTAAGAGATTTAGATGGAATATCAGGATTTCCTAAAACATCTGAATCAGAATATGACTTTTTTAATACAGGTCATAGTAGTACTTCTATTTCAGTCGCACTTGGTATGGCAAAAGCAAGAGATATTAAAAATGAAAAAAATCATGTAATTGCATTTATAGGAGATGGTGCCTTAACAGGAGGAATGGCATTAGAAGCATTAAATGATGCGGGTAGTAGTAATACTAATTTAATTGTAATATTAAATGATAATGAAATGAGTATTTCAAAAAATGTAGGTGCAATCTCGCAATTACTAAGTAAAATAAGAACTAAAAATGCATATTTAAAATCTGATAAATATATAAAGAAAATAGTAAATAAAATTCCTTTTATAGGAAAAATAATAATAAAAATTGCAAGAGGTATAAAACAAACAATAAAAAATATATTCATACCTAATATGTTTTTTGAAGATTTAGGGTTTAAATATTTAGGTCCAATTGATGGAAATGATATTGAAAGACTAGAAGATATATTATATATGGTTAAAGAGTTAGATGGTCCAGTATTAGTGCACGTAGTTACTAAAAAGGGTAAAGGTTATAAATACGCTTGTGAAAATCCAAATAAATATCACAGTGTTTCTGGTTTTGATATAAATACAGGAAAGATAAAAAAACAAAATAAAGATTATTCAAAAGTATTTGGTGATAAACTTGTATCTTTAGCAAGTAAAAATAAAAATGTAGTAGCAGTTACAGCTGCGATGTGTGATGGGACAGGGCTTAGTAAATTTAAAGAAAAATTTAAAGATAGATTTTTTGATGTAGGAATAGCAGAACAACATGCTTTAGGTTTTGCAGCTGGTCTTGCAAAAGAAGGATTAATTCCAGTAGTACCAATATATTCATCTTTTTATCAAAGATGCTATGATCAAGTAATACATGATATATGTCTTCAAAATTTACATGTTATTATGTGCGTAGATAGAGCAGGAATAGTAGGTAAAGATGGAGAAACTCATCAAGGTATATTTGATTTATCATTTTTATCTATAGTACCTAATTTAACTATTATGGCACCAAAAAATTTTAATGAACTTGAAGAAATGCTTGAATTTGCAGTTAACTTAAATTCACCAGTTGTTATTAGATATCCAAAAGGTTCTGAAAGTTCAATTAAATTTAAAAACAAAAATAAATTAAATTTAGGTAAATTAGAATATATAAAAAAGGGAGAAGATATTACAATAATTTCTTATGGAAAAATGGTTTCAAGAGCAAAAGAAGTAAGTGATATTTTAGAAAAATCAAATATATCTTGTGAAATTATTAATTTAAGATTTTTAAAACCAGTAGATGAAAAAATGATACTTAAATCTATTAATAAAACCAAAAGGGTAGTAACTATTGAAGATGGAATTTTAAAAGGTGGTTTATCATCAATAATTAATGACATAATTATTAAAAATAATATAAGTGATATTAAAATAAAATCATTTGGATATGACGATATATTTATTAAACAAGGAGAAATACAAGAAATAGAAAAACTATATGGTTTAGATAAAGAAAAGATAGCTTCAGATATTATAAATGAAATGAATATTTTAAAATAAAAAATATTGTAAATAATAACAAAATATTTTATAATTAAACTATATTTAGGAGGTGTTTTATGAATAATATAAGTATTTTACCAGCAGATTCTTATATGGTAATAAATAAGACTATCCTAAATGAACTAGATAATAAAATATTAACTATGTTATATCAACCTATAATAGGTACAACTGCGGTTAATTTGTATTTAACATTAGTATGTGATCTTGATAAGAATGAATTTATGAGTATAGATGAAACTCATCATCATTTAATGACTAGTATGAGGATGAGATTAGAAGATATAGTAGTCGCAAGAGAAAAATTAGAAGCAATAGGTCTTATAAAGACTTATTATAAAAAGGGTGAAGATGTTAATAATTATGTATATGAAATATTTTCACCAATAAGTGCATCTGAGTTTTTTAATCATCCAATACTTAATATAGTTTTATATAATAATGTTGGAAAAAAAGAATATGAAAGAATAGTTAATTATTTTAAAATCCCAAAAATTAATCTTAATTCGTATGAAGATATAACTAAAAATTTTGATGAAGTATTTGATACTACTCCTGGAAGTATGTTTGAAAATGCTTTAAATGATATTAAAAAAGTACATAAATTAAATATAGATATAGAACAAATAATAGATTTTGAATTATTAGAATCTATCTTACCCGCAGGTCTTATAAGTAAAAAAGGATTTACTAAAGATATTAAAACTCTAATTAATAATATTTCATTTATATATAATTTAAAAGAAGAAAATATAAAAAGTATAATAATAAATTCTGTAAATGAAAAAGGAAGTATTGATAAATCATTACTTAGAAAAAATGCAAGAAATTATTATCAATATGAAAATAGTGGTAAACTCCCATCACTTATATATCAAAAACAACCTGAATATTTAAGAAAACCAGTTGGTGATGAAAGTAAAAGAGCAAAAATGATATATGTATTTGAAACAACGACACCATATAATTTCTTAAAAAGTAAATATAATGGAGCAAAACCAACAACAAGAGATGTAAATTTAATTGAAAGTTTAATGTTTGATTTACAACTAAAACCAGCAGTTATAAATGTATTAATAGATTATGTAATTAGAGTTAATAATAAAAAGTTATCAAAAAACTTTGTAGAAACAATCGCAGGACAGTGGAAAAGACTTAATATAATGACCGCAGAAGATGCGATGCTTCAAGCAGAAAAAGAATCTAAAATGAGAAAAACAACAGTAAAGAAAAATACCTATAAAAAAGAAGAAAAACTTCCAGATTGGTTTGATAAAGAAATAAAAGAAGATAAATTAGATAAAGAAGAAGAAGAAAAAGTAAAAGATATGTTAAAGGAGTTTATGTGAGGTAATTATGAAAAGTGCTAAAGAAATTACGATTGATAAGATTAATAAAAAAAATTTAGAAGATATTAATTTAGAGTTTTTTAAAGCAAAAAAAGATCCAGTATTTAATAATTTTGTAAGTAAGATAAATCTAAAAGATGAATATTTAGCTAAATATACATCAAAACTTATTCAGTGCGCAAAAGAAAAAGAAAATTGCAAAAGTTGTAAAGGTTTAGAATTTTGTAAAAATGAGGTTTTAGGATGTATATATACTCCAATTATAGAAGATGGTAATTTAATATTTTCACATACCATTTGTAATAAGAAGAAAAAGCTTTTAGACGATATAGATTATGTTAAAAATAGTTATGTATTTTCAGTATCAAAAGAAATAAGAAATGCTAGAATGAAAGATATATATGCAGATGATAAAAATAGAGTAGAAACAATTAAATGGATTACTACTTTTATTAAAAATTATAAAGCAAAAAAAACATATAAAGGTTTATATTTAAGTGGTAATTTTGGATCAGGTAAATCATATTTAATATCTGCTATGATAAATGAACTTATAAAAGATAATTATAAAGGAGCACTTGTTTATTATCCAGAGTTTTTAAGAAGCTTAAAAGCATCATTTGGAAAAGACTTTGATGAACAATTTAATTATGTAAAAAATGTTGATTTACTACTTTTAGATGATATAGGCGCAGAAAATATAACCTCATGGTCAAGAGATGAAATATTAGGTCCAATACTTCAATATAGAATGGATGAGAAATTACCTACGTTTTTCACATCAAATTTGAATTTAGAAGAATTAGAAAATCATTTAAGCGAGGGAAATGGAAAAGTAGATAAGTTAAAAGCAAAGAGAATAATTGAAAGAATTAAATATTTAACTGATGATATAAAGTTAATAAGTGAAAATAGAAGAAATTAATGTATCTAGGGGGGTAAAATATATGTTAATTAAAGAAAATAATTTAAAAAATATATCAAAGAAAAAACTTGTAGATATGATAATTGATTTAGAAGAAACATACTATAGAGTTCAAAAAATAAATATTAAATCAAAAGAATTATTTGGTAGTAATATAAAATTAAAAAATAAACTTAAAAAAATAAGAAAAAATATTATAATGTTAAATAATGCTTTAGATGAAATAGATAGTAAAAAATCACGTAATAGAAGAGCTAAAATAGATAAGATAATATCTAGTAATCAAATAATAAAACTTGATTTTAATTTTCAAGTAAATACTTATGAATTATTTAATCAACTTAAATATGAAGATGACTTAAGAAAAAGATTAAATATAGTAAATAAACTAAAGAAAATATATTTTGATATTTTTATAAGAGTTTATGATGAATCTATAACTTATAAAAATCAAATAAAAGAAATATTATCATTTTTAAGCATTATATCAAAAGAAGATAGAAATGAAATAGTATTAATAGATTCTATTAATAGAAAACTAAATGAAAAAACAAAAACAAAAAATAATGAATATATTAAAAAAATAAATGATACATCTATTTTACAAGATACATATGATGAGGTAAAAGATAAATTATTATATTTTATTAAAAGTATAAAATTAGAAAAAATAGATAAAGATTTAATAGATAGTGCTGATGATATAATAAATACCTTATCTAATATTGAAGATATTAATATAAAAATATGTATGTCAAATAGAATAATAGATTCAATAAAATCAAGAAAAAGAAATTTTAAAAAAGAAGACGAAGAAAAATCAATTTTAAATATTGTTATGAGAAAATTTAAAAACTTTAAAGAACTTGCAGTAATAAATAACAATAATATAGATAGTGTATCTACATCATATTTATATGATATAATAAGTACTCTTTTATATGATGAAAAAGGATATTTACCTATAAAGAAAATACTATCTAAATATAAGAATGCTTTAATTGCTACGTCAAATGGTAAAAATATTTTAGAATATATAGTTGATTTATATCTTTTAAATTATGAAAAAGTAATTACAGGTGATAAAATAAATTATATTAATATAGACTATTTAAAAGAGGTATATTACTTATTTGTAAATGATCTTAATTTTAATCCATCACCAGAATTAATTTCTAAAATAGATACGAAAATAAAAACATTTATTAGTAGATTAACAGTAGATAAAAATGAAAAACAAGTTTTAATAGATGATGTATCTTATAATACTTTATATGTAAAAAATGATAGAAGAAAAAATATTATAACAGAAGAATTAACAAAACTTTCTACATTTGATTTAAGTAAAAAATTAAATTATGAAGAAAAAAGTGTAGAAGATAAAATGTTAGATGAACAAATTAATACATTAAGATCATCAAATACTAATAATCAAGTAGATTTAACACAAGAAAAGAATATTATGTTAGATGATAATTTTACTGCATATAATTTTAAAATAACACCATCATCAAAAATTTTAAGAATAAGTGTTCCAGATATATCTAGTATGGTACAAGAATATAGTATGGTTGATAATTATATGTATAATAAAATGTTAGATAAAGGAAAAATAGATAAGAGAATTTTAGATAAATTAAAATTTAAAAATTTAGAAAGAACATCTGCGATTACATTTAAAATAACATTTGATAAAAATAATGAACCTATAGATTTATATATTTATAAAAGTAATATTATTCCAAGTGTAGTAGATTCTAATGATAAAATGTATAGTCAATTACTAGATTTATCAAATGATTTAGAAGAAAAAAATGATTATTATCTAAATCTAAATGATAATGATAGAATAAAAATAAACCTAAGAAATTTAGTTAATAAGATGTATTTAGAATATGCTAAAAAGTATAAAATTCCAATTATATATTCTGGAATAGAAAAGGTAAAAAGTATTAGTACAAAATTATATATGAATTTAGTTCCTATACTTGATAAACTAACTAAAGAAGAGGTAAAAAAATTATATGATATTCTTGTTACTAATTTAGGAGAATTTCATTATTCAGATAAGAGATTTGATGTAGTAGGTGATTATGACCTTAATTTAATAGGTAAACCAAATTATATTCTTTTAGAAAATCAAAGAATAATTAAATCATTAATAATAAATAGTATTAATAATGGAAATTTATATTATGATATGAAAAAAGATGCAATAAATGATGATATAAAGAAAATATTATCTGACTTAAATGCTTCAATTAATTATAAAGATGTATATACACCAGAACTTTATATGAAAAGAAGTTAATATATATTGACATTAATAATATCTTAATATAAAATAAAATTGTAGTTGCGATGATTAGGACACGTTTAATAATTTAACTTTTTTAAAGAGAGTTAGGAGTAGCTGAGAACCTAATAAAAAGAGTTATTAAATACTACCTATGAGCAGACTAAATAAAAGTTAGTCCGGTTTTAACCGTTATATTAATTAAGTAACAAGGTAGGATGGTACCGCGTTTATACGCTCCTTATATATAAGGAGTTTTTGTTTATAGGGGGAAGAATTATGAATATTAGTTCAAAAAATATTATAGGAATTAAAGAATTTTTAGCAAATTATTTATTAAATGAAAAAGATGCAAAAAATATTGAAAGTAAAAGGAGAAATATGTCTCATGATAAAATGACTTTATATCTAATTAGTAAAGGTTATAATGTGCCAAATAGAATATCACTTAAAAGAATAAAAAAGTCTGATATATTAGATGGACAAGTATTATTTGTTAAAGATGATTATGGTAAAGTAATTCCATATTATAATGATAGAAGAATTAGTCTTAAATCATTAGAAAAAGAGTTACGTTTAGAAAAAAGTAAATTAGAAGCACTAAATGCAAGAAAAAATTATTTAGTAAATAATTGTAGTACTCAAATAGATAGTGAAGATGAGCATATAACATGCAAAATAAATAGAAATAAGGTACTAGCTAATAAGAATCATAAAATGAGAGGAATGGTTGGTTAATATGATAAATATAAAAGAAAATGAAGAATTAAATATTTTAAATCATAGCTGTGCACATTTACTTGCGCATGCAGTTAAAAGATTATATCCAAATGCAAAATTTTGGGTTGGACCTGTTATAGAAGAGGGCTTTTATTATGACATTGATTTAGGTGATGATGTAATAAAAGAAGAAGATTTAGAAAAAATAGAAAGAGAAATGAAAAAAATATCAAAAAGTGATAAAAGAATTACTAGACTTGAAATAACAAAACAAGAAGCACTTGATATGTTTAAAGATGATCCATATAAAGTAGATTTAATTAATAATATGAGTGATGATGAAATAATTAGTGCATATAAACAAGATGACTTTGTTGATTTATGTAGAGGACCACATATGCCTACAACTAAATCAATGAAATATTTTAAACTATTAAAAGTTTCAGGTGCATATTATAAAGGTGATTCAAAAAATAAAATGCTTCAAAGAATATATGGTATATGTTTTAAAACAGAAGAAGACTTAAATAATCATTTACAATTACTAGAAGAAGCAAAACAAAGAGATCATAGAAAAATAGGTAAAGATTTAGAAATATTTACAAATAGTGAATTAGTAGGTAAGGGGCTTCCATTATGGCTTCCAAATGGTGCGCTTATTAGAATGCTACTTGATAGATATATAACTGATAAAGAAATAAAATTAGGTTATAAACATGTATTTACACCTAGTTTAGGAAGTAAAAAATTATATGAGACAAGTGGACACTGGGATCATTATAAAGATGATATGTTTCCTGTTATGAAACTTGATGATGAAGAATATGTTTTAAGACCAATGAATTGTCCTCATCATATGATGATTTATAAAAATTCTCTTCATTCATATAAAGATTTACCAATAAGACTTGCTGAAATAGCAAATGACTTTAGATATGAAGCATCAGGTGCAGTATGCGGAATAGAAAGAACTAGAGCATTTACTCAAAATGATTCACATATATTTGCAAGAGTAGATCAAATAAAAGATGAATTTGAAGGTGTTGTTAAATTAATACTTGATGTATATAAAGATTTTGGTTTTAAAGATTATGAATTTAGATTATCACTTAGAGATGAAAATGATAAAGAAAAATATTTTGATGATGATGAAATGTGGGAAAAAGCAGAATCAGAACTTAGAAATGTATTAACAGAACTTAATTTACCATTTTATGAAGCAAAAGGAGAAGCAGCATTTTATGGACCAAAACTTGATGTACAAGTTAAATCAGCAATTGGTCATGATATAAGTTTATCAACATGTCAACTTGATTTTCTTCTTCCAGAAAAATTTGACTTAAATTATATAGATAAAGATGGAGGAAAGAAAAGACCAGTTGTTATACATAGAGCAATACTAGGTTCACTTGATAGATTTTTAGCATTTCTTCTAGAAGAAACAAAAGGAGCTCTTCCACTTTGGCTTTCACCAGTTCAAGTAAATATAATACCAGTTAATAATGAATATCATTTAAGATATTCAAAAGAAATAGAAAATATGTTAAGAGAAAATGATATTAGAGTAGAACTTGATGATAGAGAAGAAAAAGTAGGATATAAGTTAAGAGAATCTGTAACAAGAAAAATACCTATTACACTAATATTAGGTGATAAAGAAAAAGAAAATGGAAATGTTTCATATAGAAGATATGGATCTGAAGAAACAGTAACAACATCAAGTGAAGATTTTATAATACTACTAAAAAATGAGATAGAAAATCATAAATAAGAATAGAAAAATCTATTCTTATTTTATTTTAAAGCATAATAAAAGTAACAATATACTTGTTACTAATTACTTTCAACTTTATTTTTTTTACTTCTTGTTATTCTTTTTAATGTTCTAGCTTCTCTAGCAGTAGTTTTAAATTTAACACCATTAATTGTTACATATTGAAAATTTAAGTTTTGTTTTTTATTAGTTCTATTATGAGCATGAGAAACATTTTTAGCTGAATTTGGTCTTTTACTAGTTAATTTTGCCATATTACTTCCTCCTCTTTATAAATCGTTTGCTTTATAACTTTAACATATAATTGCTTTTAAGTCAATGAAATACTTAAAAAATATACTTAATTATATAGTATATTTTTTTAAAATGTAGTAAAATTAAACTAATAAAGGAGGAATAATTATGAACTATTTACCACTCAACATAAAAACTAATTATTCACTTCTTAAAAGCTTAATAGATATTCCAAAATTAATAGAAAAATGTAAGAAACTTGGTTATAAGGTAGTAGGTATTGCAGATGAAAATATGTTTGGAGTAATGGAATTTTATAAAGAATGTATAAAAAATGATATTAAACCTATTGTTGGACTTGAAATTTTATTAGATGATAAAAAAGTTTTACTTTATTGTAAAAATTATAATGGATATCAAAATTTATGTTTTATATCAAGTAATGAAATAAATATAGACTTATTAAAAGAAAATAGTAATGATTTAATTTGTATACTTCCATATGAGTCAATTAGTTTATATGATGATTTATCTTTTATTAATGATATATATATAGGATATAAAGATATAGAAGAAAGAAAAAATATAACAAATAAAAAATGTATATATATAAATGAGGTAAGATGCCAAGATAAAGAAGATATAGAATATTTAAAATATTTATATATGATAAAAGATGGAAGAAAAATTAGTGATAATTATGAATATATATTTGATAAAAATAGTTATTTATTATCTTATGATGAAGTTATAGAAAATATTAATAAGATAGATTTGATAAATTATAAAGTAATTAATAGTGAAATAGATTTAAAAATAGAAACTAAAGATGATTTACTTCCAAAATATAATAAAGATCCTAATTTTGATGATTTTAAATATTTATCTGATTTAAGTAAAAAAGGTTTACTTAAAAGATTTAATAATAAAGTTTCAATTGAATATGCAGATAGACTAATGTATGAACTTGATGTAATTAATAAGATGGGATTTTCTAATTATTTTCTAGTAGTATGGGACTTTATAAAATTTTCAAAACAAAATGGTATTTTAGTAGGTCCAGGAAGAGGTAGTGCGGTAGGTTCTTTAGTTAGTTATTCGCTTGGAATAACAGATATAGATCCACTTAAATATGATTTATTATTTGAAAGATTTTTAAATCCACAAAGGGTAACTATGCCAGATATAGATATAGATTTTGATTCAAATAGAAGAGGAGAAGTTATTAATTATGTATCAAAAAAATATGGAAATAAAAATGTTGCTGGAATAATAACTTTTTCAACATTAAAAGCAAAACAAGTATTAAGAGATGTACTTAGAATATTTGATTATGATAGTATTAAAACCGATAATTTTATTAAATTATTTGATTCAAAATTAACTCTAGAAGAAAATAAAAATAATAGATTAATTAAAGAAGAACTTCAAAAAGATACTTTATTATCAAGAATGTTTGATATTAGTCTTCATTTAGAGGGACTAAAAAGACAAAGTTCTATACATGCTGCTGGGGTAATAATATCAAGTAAAAACTTAGATAGATATATACCTGTATATAAAGTATCAGATGATGAGTTAGTAACAGGATATACAATGAATTACTTAGAAGAACTAGGACTTCTTAAAATGGACTTTTTATCAATAGATAATTTAAGTTTAATAAGTAAGTTATTACAAGAGATAGGTAATATTAAATTTAGTGATATACCACTTGATGATAAAAAAACAATTGAATTATTTAAAAGTGTAAATACAGAGGGGATATTTCAGTTTGAATCAGCAGGAATGAAAAATGTACTTAGAAAATTTAATGTAACATCATTTGATGATTTAGTAGCGGCAATCGCACTTTTTAGACCAGGTCCAATGGAAAATATAGATTCTTATGTTAAAAGAAAAGAAAATAAAGAAAAAATAGATTATATACATGAAGATTTAAAACCTATTTTAAAAAGTACATATGGAATAATAATTTATCAAGAACAAATAATGCAAATTGCAAATGTAATGGCAGGTTATACACTTGGTGAAGCAGATATTTTAAGACGTGCGATGGGTAAAAAAAGTGTTTCTATTATGGAAAGTGAAAGAGAAAAATTTATTACAAGAAGTATAAATAAAGGTTATTCAAAACAAGTAAGCACTAAAGTATTTGATTTAATTTATAAATTTGCTAATTTTGGATTTAATAAATCACATTCAGTTGGTTATGCAACAGTCGCATTTAAAATGGGTTATTTAAAAGCACATTATCCAAATTATTTTCTAAGTCATCTTTTAACTATGGTAATAGGTAATGATATTAAAACCAAAGAATATATAAATGAGGCAAAAAATAATAATATAAAAATATTAATGCCATGTATAAATAATAGTTTTTATGAGTATACAGTATTAGATAATAATATAAGATTTTCTTTAGCTAGTATTCATAATGTAGGACAAGCATCTATAAAAGAGATATTAGAAGAAAGAGAAAAATCATTATTTAAAGACTTTTTAGATTTTATGAAAAGATGTTATAAGAAAATAAATAGAAGAACCCTAGAATATTTAATTCATGCAGGATGCTTTGATATATTTAATTATAATCATAAAACACTAATAGAAAATATTGATATAGCAATAAATTATGCAGAATTAGCTAATGATTTAGATGAATCTTTGATAAGTAAACCAGAATTTGTAATATATGATGAATATACAAAAGATGAATTAATTTTAAAAGAATATGATACATTTGGTTTTTATTTAAGTTATCATCCTGTACAAAATAAAAGAAAAAATAATATTAATTCTTGTATGATAGAAAAAAACTTTAATAAAGTAATAGATATATATTTATTAGTTGATAAAATTCGTGAAATAAAAACTAAAAAAGGTGATAAAATGGCTTTTGTAACAGGTAGTGATGAATATAAAGAAGTAGATTTAGTTATGTTTCCTAAAGTTTATGAAAATAATTATAATATAAATAAAGGAGATATATTATTAGTTACAGGTAAAGTAGAAAAAAGAGTTAATGAATATCAAATAATAGTTAATAAAATAGAGAAAGTATAAAGGAGTGTTGTTATGGGATTTTTAGTATTTTTGCCGTTTTTTAGTGCAGTTATAGTAGTTATGATTTTGTTTTATATATGTTATGCAATATTAAAATTTATTTTATATGTTTTTAAAAGTTTTGGTTTATTAAGAATTGCTAAAAAAGAGAATTATAAATATCCATATGTAGTGTGGATACCATTTGTATCTAATTATATTTTAGGTAAATATTGTATGGATAAAAAGAAAGGTATAATATATTTAATATTATCAATTATTAAGTTTTTAATTATGATAATATTCTTTATGCTTAGTGAAATAAATGCTTTATATGATGCTTTATATACTATATCACTAATTTATTCTATTTTCTATTTTGTAATAGATATGATTGTAATGAATAAATTTTATAAAAAAGTATATAAAACTCCAGAATTATTTACAATATTATCAATAATAAGCTTTGGATTATTAAATTCTATCTTCATATATACTGCACGAATTAGAAAAATAACAAAAATTGATTTAAATTAGTAAAAATGACATAAGTTGTCATTTTTTACATTTTACATACAAATAAACATTTAAAATAAAAGAAAACTATAGTATAATTATAATAGGTGAGGAAAATGAATAAAACGAAAATGATAGCGACAATAGGTCCAGCGTCAGATAAAAAAGAAACTATAAAAGAAATGATTTTAAATGGAGTAGATGTTATTAGAATTAATATGTCACACTCAGATTTTGATTATGCAAGAAAAGTAATATTAAGTGTTAGAGAAATAGATGTTGAATTATCTACTCAGACTGGTATTATGATAGATACAAGAGGACCTGAAATTAGAATAGGTAATTTAGAAAGTAAAAAAGTAAAATTAGAAAAAGGAAAAATGATAAAAATTACAAAAAATAATATTGTTGGTAATTCTGATATTGTTTCAACAACATTTTCAGGACTTATAAAATATTGTAAATTAGGAGAAAAGATATTAGTTAATGATGGAAATGTAGAACTTGTTGTTGAATCAAAAGATATGGATGAAATTATTTGCAGAATTAATAATGATGGATATATAAGAAGTAATTGTAGCATTAATATACCAGATGCTGATTTTGTAATTAAATTTCTATCAGAATTTGATAAAGAAACAATTAAATTTGCTGTTTTAATGCAAGCAGATTACTTAGCACTTTCACATGTAAGAAATCAACTTGATGTATTAGATGTAAATGATTTACTAATTGAGTTAAATGATGATAGAATTCAGTTAATTAGTAAAATAGAAAATAAAGAGGCAATAGATGAGATAGAAAAAATACTAAAAGTAAGTGATGGCGTAATGGTTGCAAGAGGTGATCTTGGAATAGAAATAGATATAGAAAAAATTCCAAGTGTACAAAAAAGAATAGCAAAAGAGGCAAGAAAAAAAGAAAAAGTATGTGTAATTGCAACTGAAATGTTATCTACAATGCAAGAAAATCCAAGACCAACACGAGCAGAAGTATCAGATGTTGCTAATGCAGTATTAGATGGAACTGATGCAGTTATGTTATCTTCTGAAACTGCAATAGGTAAATATCCTATTGAAACAGTAAGTACTATGAATAGAATTATTGATGAAATCGAAAAAGAAATTGACTATAATGATTTACTTTTAGAATATGATAGAAACGATAAACTAGATATATCTATGGCAATCGCATATTCTACAGTTGATTCTGCAAATAGAGTAAATGCAAAAGCAATAGTATGTTCAACACTTTCTGGTAATACTGCTAAAAAAATTAGTTATTATAGACCTGGTTGCCCTGTAATTGCTATTTCACCTGATGAGAAAACTATAAGAGGTTTATCAATAAATTATGGAATTATTCCGGTTAGAGTACCTATGGTTAATAGTACTGATGAGATAGTAAATTTATCAAAAGAAGAAGTAAAAAAAATATTTGATATAGAAAAAAATGATAAAATAGTAATCGCAGGTAGTTTTCCACTTGAAGAAGTAGACTATACTAACTTTATGAAAATAGAAGAAATAAAATAAAAGGGAAGTGTTATAATTTGGATATAACAAGAGAAAAATTAAGAGAAGTAAAAGAAGAAATAGTTAAAAAATCTATTAGTGAGGAAAAGTTAGAACAAATAAAAAAAGATATATATATAAAATCACAAGAAAAATTAAAAGAATTAAGTAGTAATGATAATGAGGAACAAATATATGAATAATGATATACTTAATGATATATATAATGAAGAATATAATGATTTTATAAATAACTTTATTAAAAATAAACTATTAGAAGATCCATCATTAATAGAAGAATATAAAATTTTAGAAATAGAATATGATATAGACGGTAAGAAAAAAGATATATATAAATTAGCATCAGAAAGAGATATAAAAAAGATTCAAATTGAAAGTGATAAAAATGAACTAGATTATAAATTTAGTCAAAATTTAATAACAAAAGAAAACTATGAAGAAAACGTAAAAGATATAAATATAAAATTAAAACAGCAAAATTTACTATATGATGATTTAATATTTGATATAATTAATACAAGTGATATTAATACTATAAAAGAATCTATTGTAAAATACAATTTAAATAGTATAGATTTAAGTAGACTTGCTGGTGCAATAAAATCAGTTTCAGAAAATAAAATAGATGAGTTTAGATCAAATAATAATAACTTTATGCTAGATAAATTATCATATTGGAATTATAAATATAATAAGATTTCAAAAGGAATAAGTAAAGCAAGAGAAGTAGAAAGCTTTATACTTAGTATTATAGAGGAAAAGTAGTTGCAATATTATAAATTTTGTCTTATAATATCAAACCAGTATTTAAAAAAGGGTTGAGGTTTATGATTCAAATATATAATGATGAACAATTAAAAAATTTTATTAAAAAAGAAGCAAAAAGATTAAATATAAGTGTTCAAAATGCATATAATACATTTTTTTCAAGATTATTATTATATCATTTAAGTAAAAATGATGAAGATAAAAACATATTAGTAAAGGGTAGTTTTGCACAATTAGTACACTTAAATAAAATGGTAAGACCTATTACAGATATTGATATAGCAAGTATTAAAACACATCATGATCCACTTATAACACTAATAAATGCATTATCTGATAAAGAGCAAAATATAGTTTATAATCTAAGAGGTAAACCAAAACAAACACAAACAGGAATATATAAAATACCAATTTGTGTACAATATGGAAAAATAAATCATCCAATAGGAATTGATTATAGAGAAAATTATCCTGTTATGTATAAAGAAGAAGAAAAAATTGTACCAAAAATATTTACTAACGATGAAGAATATAAAATTACTGTTCCATCTATAGAAGAAACTTTAGCAGAAAAACTATATGTTATTGTTAAGAAAAATATGATATATCAATTTAATACTAGGATGAAAGATTTTTATGATGTATATCAGTTACATGGTGGAGATTATGATTTAGATGTTTTTTCTTATTGTTTTGAAAAGATGCTAAGAAATAGTACATCAATAAATATTAGTGATGTTTCTACTGATTTTTTATCAAGAGAGTTTGTTAAATCAAGAGAGCAAGAATGGGAAAATAATAAAAGAAAGTATGAATTTTTAGATGATGAAATAGATTCAGAGGGTGCAATATATTATACAAGAGGTGTTTTAAGTGAACAACTTCAAAGAATAAAACAAGGAAAAAATAAAGTATATTCATTATCTAGTGAAAAATAATATGAAATGCCATATGGGAATATGTGGTAATGAATAAATTTTATTGTTAAATTTATATATTTGTGTTAAAATTATATTAATTTTAAGAAGTAGGTGTTAGTATGAAAAAATTTTTTATAGGTATACTTATTTTTATATTTAGTATATCAACATTTTTTATAATGAAAGAAACATTAGCAGTAGAAACTGTACAACCAGGAAATGGTACATTACAACTTGCTATAAATAATGCTAGTGATGGAGATACGTTAGTATTAAAAAAGAATGAAACTTATCAAGGAGATATAACTATTGATAAAGATATAACTATATCAGGACCTGATAATGGTTATGCAACTATTTATGGTCAAATTACAATAAAAAATGATTCAAAAAAGTTAAATGTAAGCTTAAAAAACTATATGAGTTCATCTGCATCAATAGATGGTTCAAGTAGCCTTAGTCTTGAAAATTTTAAAAAATATAAATATATTAATGCAGAAACTTCAGTAAATTTAACTTTGGATAATGTTAGTATATTTGCAATTGCTAGACCACCAGCAGGATTTAATGAATACAATGATTTAGGTCCAATATCATTAAATATAGGTGAAAATGCAAATAACTCTACTATTAATATAAATAATTCAAAATTACGCGCATATTATGATGGTTTTCATTTATTATCTAATAATAATACAGTTAATATAACTAATTCAACAGTTGAAGGTAGACTTGCAGTTAACTTAGAAGGTGGAGAAAATAATACATTAACATTTGAAGGTGGAACAGTTAGTGGTAGAACAAGTATGAGTGTTAATGAAGAAGTAGTCGCAATTAATGGACAAAAAAATTTGAAAATTTCTATGAATAATGTAGAAATTTCAGCTAGTGATATAAATAATAAAGAAAATAAGTATAGTGTATTTTCTTTTGATGGTGCAAATCAAAATTCAAAAGTTAAAATAGAATTAAAAGGTGATACTACTATAATAGATAATGCTACTGGTACTGATAGTATATTATTTAATTTTGGTAAATCTAATTTACCAGATAGTGATAATTCAATTACTATTGCTAATACAGTAAAATTATCACCAAATACTATAAGCCGTAAATATAATAAAGATAGCAGTTATGCTGTAATAGGTATATATGATAAAGATGAAAATTGTACTGTAAAAACTCATATGTTAAATACTACAATACCTTCATCTATGGTGCCAGCTTTAGAAGAAAAAGCAGGATATGAACTAGATGGATATTATTATATTACCTCTAGTAATAATGATAGATTAAAGTTTGAACCAGATACAACAAATGTAAGTGAAAATATGGATATCCATATGAATTACATAAAGAAAATAAAAGTAGATATACAAGGATCAGAAGAAAGTTTTACTACAGAAAGTGGAGTAACGTTATCAGAGTTTAGAAAAAACCAAAAAGCAAACGCAGCATTAGAAGCATTAAAAAATGATAAATTTTTAGGATATGTTGATGATAAAGGTAACGAAGTAGATGAAGATTATGTATTTACTGATGATACAACAATTTCTGCATTATATAAGATAGAAGTAACTATTAATGATAAACATTTTTATCTAAATAGTGGAGATACATTATCAGATTTAATTAAAAATGAAGAAGCTAAATCTTTATTAGAAGCATATAAGAAAGTTAATAAGAAATTTCTATATTTTCAAACACAAAGTGAAGAGAAAATAGATGATGATTATAAATTTATTACTGATGTAACAATTACTGCAAAATATAAAATAGTAGTAACTATTGATGGTGAAGAATTTGAATTAGATGAAAATCAAGCACTTAAAGATTTAGACCAAAAAGATAAAACTAGATTAGATTCACTTAAAGATAAAAATATGACTTTTAAAGGTTTCTATGATGGTGACTTAAAAGTTGAAGAAAGTAAGACTTTTTCTGAAAATAAATCTTTAATATCAAAGTTTACTGTAACAATAACAGTAGATAAAAATAAATATACTTTAGATTATTCTACTGATAATGTAAAAAAACTTGAAGATAATGAAGATTTAAAAGCAAAATTAGATGAACTTACGAAAGTAGAAGGTAAAACTTTTTATAAATTTTTAAATGATTCTTATGAAGAAGTTACTTTACAAACAAATGCTGATCATGATATGACTATAACTGCTAAATATAATGTAACTATAACTATAAAAGTTTCTACAAATACTAAAAAGTTTACTTTAGAAGAAGGAAAAACATTCGCTGATTTATATAAATTATATAAAACAGATATAGATAATTTAAAAAGATCTATTAACTTAAATGAAATTTTTAAATATTTTGAAATTGATGGAGAAAATATAAAAGTAGAAGATAATACTAAATTTACTACAAATACAACTATAGTTGCAAAATTAGATATTCATATTGATTTAATAGTATTACCAACTTCAAAAGAAATAAATGTAGGAGATACATTAACATTAGATCCAAAAATAATACCAGAAAATACAACAGATAAAATAAACTTTTTCTGGTTATCAAGTAATACTTCAGTTGCACAAATTACTGAAAAAGGTTTAATAACAGCAATATCACCAGGAAAAACACTTATTACTGTTCAGGCAGGAGGGGCAGTTTCAAATGCAACTACATTAATTGTAAAATCACCAATAACAAAAATTGATTTAGATAAAAAAGAAGCATACTTAGATAAAGGAAATACCTTAAAATTAAATGCAACAATTACACCAGAAAATACAACAGATGATAAAACGCTTACTTGGGATTCTAGTAATAAAAGTGTCGCAACTGTATCAAATGATGGATTAGTTAAAGCAATAGGAATAGGTGAAACAACTATAACAGTTACATCATCAAATGGTATAAAAGCAACAGCAAAAATATATGTTAAAAATACAGGAAAAAAACCAAGTGTTACTTATCAAACACATGTGCAATATGAAAGATGGCAAGACTGGGTAAGAGATGGCGCTTTATCAGGAACAACAGGGAAAGAACTTAGATTAGAGGCAATAAAAATTAATTTAGAAAATAAAGACTATGAAGGTGATATAGAATATAAGGCTCATGTACAATATGAAGGATGGCAAGATTGGGTAAAAAATGGAGCTCTATCTGGAACAACAGGAAAAGCACTAAGACTAGAAGCAGTGCAAATTAGATTAACTGGTGAAATGAATAAACATTATGATATATATTATAGAGTGCATGTACAAAGTTTTGGATGGCTTGGATGGGCAAAAAATGGAGAAAGTGCAGGAAGTGCTGGATATTCATATAGATTAGAAGCAATAGAAATAGTTTTAGTAGAAAAAGGTAAAACACCTCCAAAATCTAATGCTTTGCCATTTAAGTGTCATAAAGTATCTTATCAAACACATGTGCAGTACCAAGGATGGCAAGAAACTAAATATGATAAAGATATGTCAGGTACAACAGGTAAAGCATTAAGATTAGAAGCAATAAAAATTGATTTAAAAAATAAAGACTATGAAGGTGATATAGAATATAAATCACATGTGCAATATGAAGGATGGCAAGACTGGGTAAAAAATGGTGCTATATCTGGAACAACTGGAAAAGCACTAAGACTAGAAGCAATTCAAATTAGATTAACTGGTGAAATGAGTAAACATTATGATATATATTATAGAGTGCATACAGAAAACTTTGGCTGGCTTGGATGGGCAAAAAATGGAGAAAGCGCAGGAAGTGCTGGATATTCATATAGACTAGAAGCAATAGAAATAGTTTTAGTAGAAAAAGGAAGTCCTGCTCCAGGAAGTACAAATAATAAATTTCATCAAAAATAGAAAAAGATAACCTTTTTCTATTTTTATTTTTTAGTTGCGTATAAATAAAAGTAAATGGTATAATTTTTATAGGAAGTGATTCTTTTATGAAAGTTGTTATAGTAGGTTCTGGACCATCAGGTTTGGCTTCAGCAATATATGCTAGAAAAAATAATAATGAAGTAATTATATTAGAAAGAAATAATGATATATGTAAAAAAATATTGTTAACAGGTAATGGTAAATGTAATTATTTTAATGAAAACCAAGATATAACTCATTATCATAGTAGTAACGATAATTTAATTTCAAATATAATTACAGAAAAAAATCTAAATGATATATTAGCCTTTTTTGATGAATTAGGAATTGTACCTAAAATAAAAAATGGATATTATTATCCATATTCAAATCAAGCATCTAGTGTAAAACAAGTATTATTATCAAAAATAGATGAATTAGGTATTAAAGTTATATATGATTATTTAGTAACAGATATAAAAAAAGAAAATGATAAATTTATAATTAATAATGATATTATATGTGATAAACTAATACTTTCGACAGGTTCAAAAGCTTATCCAAAAACTGGATCAGATGGAAATGGATATAATTTAGTTAAAAAATTTAATCATAATATAAATAAAGTAATGCCAGCTTTAGTAAAGTTAAAATCAGATGATAAATACTTAAAAGAATTAAAAGGAATTAGAAGTGATTGTAAAATTTCTATTTATAAAGATAATGAGTTTATAAAGTCAGAAACTGGCGAAATACAATTAACAGATGATGCGATAAGCGGTATATGTGTATTTAATTTAAGTTATCTTGCAAATAAATATATTGAAAGTAAAAATAATGTACATATTTTAGTTAATTTTATACCATTTATAGATAATAAAGATGAATTATTAAAATATTTAGATGATAGATGCAAAAAAATTAAAAATAAAAAAATGAAAGAATTTTTTGATGGATTACTTAATTATAAACTTTCAAATGTAATATTAAAGAAAAGTAATATTAATTTAGATTCATATTATAAAGATTTAAGTAAAAAAGAAAAAGAAACTTTAGTATCTAATATTAATTCATATGATTTTAATATTATATCATCATATTCATATGATAATTCACAAGTATGTATGGGAGGAGTTCCTTTAGATGAAATTAATTTACTTACTATGGAATCAAAAAAAGAAAAAAATTTATATATTATAGGCGAATTACTTGATGTAAATGGTGATTGTGGTGGATATAATTTAACATTTGCATTTATAACAGGTATGATATCAGGAATTAGTATAAAATGATAAGAGTAAGACAGTTAAAGGTAAGTATATTAAATGATACTAAAGAAGAATTAATTAATAAAATAATAAAAAAGATAAATATTAAAAAAGATGAAATATTAGATTTAAAAATAGTAAAAAAATCAATAGATGCAAGATATAAAAATAATATATATTATATATACGAAGTAGAATTAAAATTAAAAGATGAAGATAAAATAATTAAATCAAAAGATGTATATGTTACTAATAATACAAAATATTCTTGCAAAGTAACTGGAAAAGAAAAAATAAAAGAAAGAATAGTTATAGTAGGATCTGGACCAGCTGGATTATTTTGCGCTTATATGCTTTCACTATATGGATATAATCCTTTAATAATTGAAAGAGGAGATAAAGTAGAAAATAGAGTTAAAAAAGTAAATGAATTTTGGAAAACAGGAAAACTTGATGAAAATTGTAATGTTCAATTTGGAGAAGGAGGGGCAGGTACTTTTTCAGATGGTAAATTAAATACATTAATAAAAGATAAAGAAAATAGATTTAAAAAAGTATTTGAGATATTTATATCAAATGGCGCTAATGAAGATATAATGTATATAAATAAACCACATATAGGAACAGATTTACTTAGAAATATAATTATAAATATGAGAAATAAAATTATTAGTATGGGCGGAGAATTTAAATATAATTCATGTATGACTGATATAAAAATAAAAGATAATAAAATAAAGTCTATAATAATAAATAATAAAGAAGAAATTAAATGTGATGCATTAGTTTTAGCAATAGGACATAGTGCAAGAGATACATTTTATATGCTTAATGATAAAGGTATAAATATGAATTCAAAACCATTTGCAATTGGAGTAAGAATACAACATTCACAAGATATGATTAATAAGTCTCAATATGGGAAATTTAGTAAATATCTTAAACCATCTGATTATAAATTAACATATACGTCAAAATCAAATAAAGGAGTTTACTCATTTTGTATGTGTCCTGGTGGATATGTAGTAAATGCATCAAGTAATAATGGATATCTTGCAGTAAATGGAATGAGTAACCATAAAAGAGATAGTAAGAATGCTAATAGCGCAATTGTAGTTCAAGTTACTAAAGATGATTTTGGACCTAATTTATTTGATGGATTAGAATTTCAAAAGAAATTAGAAGACTTAAGCTTTTCTTCATGTAATGGTAA
This sequence comes from uncultured Bacilli bacterium, assembly GCA_947629025.1. Lineage (GTDB taxonomy): Bacteria > Bacillota_I > Bacilli_A > RF39 > UBA660 > CAG-433. The sequence goes on from CANRCC010000009.1 coordinate 43,537, forward strand.
AATTCCTACACAACTATATAAAGATTTTAAAAATAAAAAAGTAAGCACAAAATTTAAAAGTATAATTCCAGAATTTAAAGGACAATATGAATTTTATGATTTAAATAAAATATTGCCTAAATTTATATGCGATAATTTAATAGAAGCTATAGATTCATTTGAAAATAAAATAAAAGGATTTTCTAATGATGATGCGATCTTATCAGCAGTAGAAACAAGAACATCATCACCAATTAGAATATTAAGAGATGAAAATTATATATCAAATATAGATGGAATATATCCTTGCGGAGAGGGTGCAGGGTATTCTGGAGGAATAACATCATCAGCAATAGATGGTATAAAAGTATTTGAATCAATTATAAAAAAATATTCTAATAAATAATAGACAATAAGTTAAATTTATGATAATATCAAATTGTAAAGTAGGAGGTAGATTATAAAAATGGCTGAAAAAGAAACAAAGAAAACAACAACAAAAAAGACAACACCAGCAAAAAAGACAACTACAAAAAAAGTAGAAGAAACAAGAACAATAACTGGATTAGAAGAAAAATATGAGGTAATATTAGTATATATTTTCTCTATACTTGGATTTATATTCTCATTAATGAAAGATAAAAGAATATCAAAAAGTATGAAATTTAATTATAACCAAGCAGGAACTATGTGGCTTGTAAGTATTATACTTAATGTTGTATTAAATTTTGGTGGAGTATTTATTAATCCATTAAAATTTATGTCATATCCAATATCAATAATCCTATTTGTATTTTCATTAGTAGCAATGATAAAAGCATACAATGGAGAAAACTACAAAATTCCAGTTATCGCAGATATTTCAAAATCTATTTGGGGAGAATAATCCCTTTTTATTTTACACATTAATTATTAAATAGTATTAAAATATAAACTAATATGATATAATTATAGTGGTGAAGAATATGAAAGTAGTTATTTCTGCAGGTGGTACAGCAGGACATATAAATCCAGCACTTGCAATAATAGAAAAGATTAAAAAAGAAGAACCAAATAGTGAGTTTTTATATATAGGAACAACAAATAGAATGGAAAAAGATATAATACCAAGTAAAAATATTCCATATATAGGACTTGAAATGAGTGGTTTAAAAAGAAAATTAACATTTGATAATATAAAAACAATAAAAAAATTTTTTAATGCAATTAAAATATGTAAAAAAGAAATAAAAAAATTTAATCCAGATATTGTAATAGGCGCAGGTGGTTATGTAACTGCACCTGTTATATATGCTGCTAAAAAATGTGGATATAAAACTTTAGTTCATGAACAAAATAGCATACTAGGATTATCTAATAAAATGTTACTTAAATATACAGATATACTATGTACATCTTTTGAAGATATGAAAGTAGATAAAGTAAAATATGTATATACTGGTAATCCATGCTTAGAATCATCAAAAGATAAAAAACCATATAATAAAACTGATTTTGGATTAAGTAAAACTAAAAAATTAGTATTAATTGTAATGGGTTCACAAGGATCATTATCAGTAAATAATATTATAAAAAATGCATTAAATAAATTTGATAGTACTAAATATGAGGTTTGTATAATAACTGGTAAAAGTTATTATGAAGATTATAAAAAATTAAAAAAATCTAAAAATGTATTTATATTTCCATATATAGATGATTTAGTTAGATTAATTAAAGTTTCAGACTTAGTAGTAACAAGAGCAGGCGCAACTACTATGTGTGAGATTATATCAACAAAAACACCAGCAATATTTATACCAAGTCCATATGTTACAGAAAATCATCAATCTAAAAATGCAATGACATTAGTAAATAAAAATGCTTCTATGATTATAGAAGAAAAAGACTTAAATGAAGATACATTAGTTACTAGCATTAATAACTTAATGAATGATAGTAATAAATTAAATTCTATGAAAAAAGAATTAAATAAAATAGAAGATAAAAAAAGTACAACATTAATATATGAAGAAATAAAAAAATTAATAAAGTAATAGTAGGAGATTAATATGACTAGAAAAGTAAAAAGGAAAAAATTAAAGGTTGGAAGAGTAATATTAGTATTATTTATTTTAATTTTATTAATTATATTACTTAGTATTTTAATAAAAATACCAGTATTAGGATTTTATATATCAGGTAATACTTATTATACTGATCAAGAAATACTAGATAAAACAAAACTTTCTAGTTATCCATCATTTTTTCTTACTAGTTCATTTAGTGTAAATTCTAAAGTTAAAAATGATAAATTAATAGATAATATCAAAATAAAAAAGACTATATTCTTAAAATTTAAAGTAATAGTTAATGAGAAAAAAATATTATTTTATAATTTAGAAAAGAAAAAATCAGTTGTAAAAGATGGTGATGATATAGATTACTATGATAAAGATTCACCAGTCTTAGTAAATAATATATCAAGTAAAAAAATATATAGTAAACTTATAGAAAAAATGAGTAAAGTAGATAGTGATATATTAAAAAATATTTCAGAGATAAAATATGATCCAAATGATATTGATGATGAGAGATTTTTAATATCAATGAATGATGGAAATTATGTATATTTAACTATAAGTAAATTTTCTAATATAAATAATTATGTTAAAATATCAAGAACACTTGGTGATAAAAATGGAATACTTTATTTAGATTATGGAAATTACTTTGTTCCAAAAGAATAATATAAGTTTTTTAACTAAAAAACTTTTTTTTTTAATAAAATTATAGTATAATGTAATTATTATAGAGGAGGGATTAGATGAAGAAAATATTTTCATCAGTCGACATAGGGTCTAATTCTATAAAAATAGTAGTTGCAGAATTATTTGAAGAAAAACTAAATGTATTAGCGTCTATAGTAAATCCTTCTTCTGGAATAAAAAATGGTATTATAGAAGATGATGAGAAATTTACTGAATCATTAAAAGATGCATTTAGTAAAATTAATACTTCACTTGGTTTAAAAATAGATAAAGTTATTGTAAATGTTCCAATGGAATATGCAGAATATTTAATATCTGAAGGTAGTACAACAATAACAAATAAAGAAAAGATTGTAACAGGAACAGATATGGTAAATGCTCTTCAAGGATCAATTTATAATAAAATAGAAAAATCAAAAGAACTTGTTACTATAATGCCAATAAAGTATAATGTTGATACTGCAAAACAAGATATAATAAACCCGAGAGGTCTTAGAGCAAATAAACTATCAGTAACATCAATGAGCGCAATAGTACCAAAAAAAGAAATATATAAAGTTATATCACTTATTCAAAGTATGAATATAGAAGTAATAGATATATTATTTGGTATAATTGGAGATTATTATGAGTTTAAAAATGATAAGACAGATAAAACAGTAACAGGAGTTATTAATATAGGTTCTGATAAAACAGAAATTGCTATATTTAATAAAGGAATAATCGCATTATCAAATGTGATAAATCAAGGGTCTAAAGTGATTGATAGTGATATTTCTTATGTATATAATATAAAAAGAGGACAAGCAAAAAAAATAAAAGAAATATTTGCACTTGCTCATAAAGATTATGCAAGTAGTTCTGATATATATGAAATAGTAAATAATTCAAATATAAAGACAAAAATATCACAATATGAAGTTAGTGAAATAGTAATGTCTAGATTAAGAGAAATATTAGAAAATGCTAAAAAAGACTTAAATCGCTTAACAAAAAAAGAAATTAGTTATATAATAGTTACTGGGGGAATAAGCAATATACCTGGATTTGATGTACTTTGTAAAGAAATCTTTTCAGATATTGCTATTGTAAGCAGTATAAAAACTATAGGAGTAAGAAATAATTGTTATTCATCTTCTCTTGGTATGATAAAATATTTTATAGATAAACTTAGTATAAGAGGAAAAGATTATACTATGTTTAGTGAAGAAGATGAAGTTGAATTAATAGAATCAAGAAAGAAAAGTAATTTGAATAATAATTCTGTATTTGGAAGATTATTTGAATATCTATTTGATAATAAGGAGGATTAATCATGGCAATCGAAACAGATCAATTAGCAAAAATAAAGGTAATAGGTGTTGGTGGTGGAGGTAATAATGCTGTAAATAGGATGATAGAGTATGGAATACAAGGTGTTGAATTTATAGTAGCAAATACAGACCTTCAAGTTTTAAACAGTTCAAAAGCAAAAATTAAATTACAATTAGGTAATACAGGTTTAGGAGCAGGTGCTGATCCAGAAGTTGGTAGAGAAGCAGCTGTAGAATCAAAAGAAGCAATAACTGAAGTATTAAAAGGTGCAGATATGGTATTTGTAACTTGTGGTATGGGTGGTGGAACAGGAACTGGTGCTGCCCCAATAGTTGCAGAAATTGCACAAAGCTTAGGTGCCTTAACAGTAGGTATAGTAACTAAACCATTCTCATTTGAGGGAAAGAAAAGAGCTGAACATGCAGCTGCTGGACTTGAAGAGTTAAAACAACATGTTGATACTTTAATTGTAATTCCAAATGATAGATTAAGAGATATTATTGATAAAACAACTCCAATGCTTGATGCATTTAAAGAAGTAGATAATGTTTTAAGATTAGGTGTTCAATCTATTTCAGATTTAATCGCAGTAACTGGACTTGTAAACTTAGACTTTGCTGATGTTAAAGCTGTTATGGAAAATAAAGGAGATGCATTAATTGGTATTGGTGCAGCTATAGGTGAAAATAGAGCAGTAGAAGCTGCTAAACAAGCAGTTAGTAGCCCACTTCTTGAAACAGATGTAAGAGGTGCAACAGATGCAATTATAAATATAACAGGTGGTACAAATCTTAGCTTATTTGAAGTAGAAGATGCTGTACAAGTTATTAGAGAAGCTGCAGGTACAGATATTAATACAATATTTGGTGCTGTAATTAATGATACATTAACAGATGAAATTGTTGTAACTGTAATCGCAACAGGTTTTGATAAAGTAGGAGATCCATTTATAGAAACACCAACAATGACAACACAAGTAATTGATATGATAGATGATGATGAATCTGATGATGATATATATGATATTCCAGAATTCTTAAAAAATAGAAGAAGTTTATAAAAGAAAAAAACATTAAAAAGACCAAAAATATGGTCTTTTTTTGTCGTTAAATGATTGACAAAAAGACCATAAAAAAGGTATACTAATAATGTATAAATATAATAAGAATGGAAGGTACGCTTATATGGAAAAATTAAAAAGAAGAAAATATCAAATATTAATAATGATAATGGTATTAGTAATAGGGATAATAGGAATAAATAAGATAGGGAAAATAGATAGAAATAAAGGAAAAATAAATATAGAAAAAGCATACGTAAATAAAGTAAGCGCAAATATAAATGAATTATTAGAAACAGGGAAGATACAAAGTACAGATAAAGTAGAATATGAAGTAAAGTATAAGATAGATGGAGAAGAAAAAAGAAATATACAAATAAAAGTAAGTCTATCAGAAGAAGAATCAAAGTATGCAGAAATAGAAAAGATAAAAGAAGATAACATAGAAAGCGTACTAAGTGAAGATAGAAAAGAAATAACAATAAAAGTAAAAGAAGTAGAACCAAATAAGGAAAATAAAATAAAAATAATAATAAATGTAAAAAATGCTCCAAATGGATATAAAATAAGTCCAGAAGTACAAATAAAAGAAGAAACAAAAGAAGAATATAAGAAAATAACAACAAAGGAATTAGAAGTAGAAACAATAAGTATAACAGGAGTAGTAAGAGATACAACAAAAAATGGAGTAAAAGATGTAGAATTAAAATTAGTAGATGAAAATGGAAAAGAAATAAAAAGAACATATACAGATAAAGATGGAAGATATACATTTAGTGATATAGAAGATGGAAAATATAAAGTAGAAGTAGAAGAAGAAAGATATGTAATAGATGGAAATAATATAATAGATACAAAAGAAAATGAAGTATTAGATATACAAATAAGAGAAGAAGAACCATTTAAAATAGAAGTAAAGAAATATATAAAGAAATTAAGAATAAATAATGAAGAATATACATATGGAGAGATAGAGAAAGTACAACAATCAATAAAAGGGATAAAAGAGATAAGTGGAGAAATAGAATATAAAGTAGAAGTAAGAAATAAAGGAAACAAAGAGGGAGTAATAACAAGAGTAGAAGAAGAAATAGATGATGGATTAGAATTTAAAGAGAATAATGGATGGAAATTAAAAAATGGAAAAGTAAGGAATGAAGAATTAGAAGGAGAGACATTAAAAAAAGGAGAAGTAAGAGAATTAAAATTAGTATTAGAAATAAAGAATACAAAAGAAGCAAGAAACTATATAAATAAAGTTACAGTAAAAGGAGAAGTATACGAGAAAGTAAATTATATAGTAGATAATGAATTATATAAAGAAGAAGAGGTATTAGAGGGAGAGAAAATAAAAGAGATAAGTATGCCAGAAAAAAATGGAGTAAAGTTTAGTGGATGGTATACAGATAAGAATTATACAAATAGATATAATTTTGAAAAAGAAGTAACAAAAGATATAATATTATATGGAAAATATGAAGAAGCCGCAAAGAAATATATAGTAAAATTTATAGATGAGGGAAAAATAATAAGTACAAAAGAATATGAAGAGGGAAGTATAATAGAAGCTCCAAATGATCCAAGTAAAGAGGGATATACATTTAAATATTGGAGTTTAAAAGAAAATGGAGAAAAATATAATATATTAACGCCAGTAAAAGAAGATATAACATTATACTCAGTATATGAAATAAATAAATATGATGTAGTATTTAAGAATTATGATGATACAATTCTTCAAGAAGAAAAAGTAGAGTATGGAA
>CANRCC010000010.1 GCA_947629025.1 uncultured Bacilli bacterium
AAAGATAAGGCGGTCGAAAAATATATGAAAGAGTTAGATAGATTAAATGAAGATCCAGAATTTAGAGAATATATGAGTTATGAAGAAGACCAAAGGAAGATATTAAACTCAAGATTAAAGAAAGCAGAAGAAGATGGAATAGAAAAAGGAATAAAAGAAGGTATCAATGAAGGAATTAAAGAGGGTACTGAAAAAGAAAGATTACAAATATTACAAAATATGCTTAAGGATAACTTAGATATAAATCTAATTTCAAAATATACAGGCTTATCAATAGATGAAATTGAATCATTAAAATGATTCTTTTTATTTTCTTTACAATCAACAAAGTGTAAAATACCTTGAATTTAAAGAAAAAAATATGATATAATATGCAATAGTGGAAAGTAAAGGAGATTGTAGCAATGAAGGAATATAATGAGAAGTCGATAAAAGTCTTAGAGGGCCTAGAAGCAGTAAGAAAAAGACCAGGTATGTATATTGGATCAACAGATAAAAGAGGACTTCATCATTTAGTATGGGAAATAGTAGATAATTCTATAGATGAGGTAATGAATGGGTATGGTAAAAATATAAAAATAATACTTCATTCAGATGGTTCTATTAGTGTTTCTGATGATGGAAGAGGTGTTCCTGTTGGAAAACATGAAACTGGAAAAAGCACAGTTGAAGTAATATATACAATCCTTCATGCAGGTGGAAAATTTGAAGAAGGAAACTATAAAGTATCAGGTGGACTTCATGGTGTAGGAGCATCTGTAGTTAATGCTTTATCAAAGTGGATGATAGTAACATCTAAAAGAGATGGCGCAGAGTACACAATAAGTTTTAAAAATGGTGGGCAATTAGATAGTGATTTAAAAAAAGTAGGCCCAACTAGTAAAACAGGAACAACAGTTAGATTTATGCCAGATGATACAATATTTTCAAGTGTTAATTTTTCATTTACAACTATATGTGAAAGAATGCAAGAATCAGCATTTTTACTTAAAGGCTTAACTGTAGAAGTAATAGATGAAGAAGATAAAAAACAAGTTAAGTATCATTATGAAAATGGTATTAAATCATTTGCAGAATATATGAATGAGGGAAAAAATACAATTCATAATGTACTTCATTTTACTGGAGAAAAAGAAAAAATTGAAGTTGAAATAGCACTTCAATATACAGATACATATAATGAAAGTATTATTTCATTTGTTAACAATGTTAAAACAGCAGATGGTGGTTCACATGAAGTGGGATTTAAAACTGCTTTAACTAAAGTATTTAACGAATATGCAAAAACAAATGGATATTTAAAAAGTAAAGATAAAAATTTTGATGGTTCTGATGTAAGAGAGGGCTTAACTGCAGTTATTTCGCTTAGAATACCAGAAGCATTACTTCAATTTGAGGGACAAACTAAAGGTAAATTAGGTACTCCAATAGCAAAAACTGTTGTTGAAAATATTGTTACAGAAAAATTAGGATATTATTTAGAAGAAAATAAAGAAACTGCAGTAGCAATTATAAATAAAGCATTAAAAGGAAAAGCAGCAAGAGAAGCAGCAAGAAAAGCAAGAGATGAAGCAAGAAAAGAAAAAGGTACAAAGAAAGAAAAAAATATAAGCGATAAATTAGCGCCTGCACAGAAAAAAGACCCAACTAAAAATGAATTATTTATAGTTGAGGGTGATTCTGCTGGTGGATCTGCTAAAACTGGTAGAGATAGACGTTATCAAGCAATACTTCCTTTAAGAGGTAAAGTACTTAATACTGAAAAAGCTAAAATAGAAGATGCATATAAAAATGCTGAAATAAATACATTAATATATACAATAGGGGCAGGAGTAGGTACTGATTTTGATGTAAAAGATTGTAATTACGATAAAATAATAATAATGACAGATGCGGATGTTGATGGTTCTCATATCCAAGTTCTTCTAATAACATTCTTTTATAGATATATGAGACCTTTAATAGAAGAAGGAAAACTTTATATTGCAACGCCCCCTTTATATAAAATTGAATTTAGTAAGAATGAGATAGTTTATGCATATAATGATGATGAATTAAGAGAATATACAAAAGATAAAAAACCAATTGAAGTACAAAGATATAAAGGTTTAGGAGAAATGGATGCAGATCAATTATGGGATACTACAATGAATCCTGATGAAAGACTTTTAATTAGAGTAAAAATTACAGATGCTGCCCTTGCAGAAAAGAGAGTCTCAGTGCTTATGGGTGATAGTGTTGAACCAAGAAAAGAATGGATTGAAGAAAATGTTGAGTTTTCTTTAGAAGATAATTATGAAATATAAGAAGTAGGTGAAATATATGGCAAAGAAAAGTGAAAGTAGTAATATAGTTCAAAAGATACATGATTATTCCCTAGAAGAAATAATGGGAGATAGATTTGCTTCTTATTGTAAAGAAATAATTCAAGATAGAGCACTTCCTGATGTTAGGGATGGACTAAAACCTGTTCAAAGAAGAATACTATATGGAATGTATGAAAGTAAAAATACTTATGATAAGAAATATCGTAAAAGTGCAAAAGCAGTTGGAGAAATAATGGGTAATTACCATCCACATGGTGATTCATCTATATACGATGCGATGGTTAGAATGAGTCAATATTGGAAATTAATGACTCCATATATTGATATGCATGGTAACAATGGTTCTATGGATGGTGATTCTGCAGCTGCGATGCGTTATACTGAGGCAAGACTTTCTAAAATTAGTAATGAATTATTAAAAGATATAGAAAAAGGAACAGTTAATATGGCTCCTAACTATGATGATACTAGAGTTGAGCCTACAGTACTTCCTTGTAGATTTCCAAATCTTTTAGTTAATGGATCAACAGGAATAAGCGCAGGATATGCTACTAATATTCCACCACATAATTTAGGTGAAATAATAGATGCTACTATAAAAAGAATAGAAAAACCAAATTGTTCATTTGAAGAAATATTTGATATTGTAAAAGGACCAGATTTCCCAACTGGTGGAATTGTAGAAGGCAAAAAAAATATTGAAGAAGCATATAAAACTGGTAAAGGTAAAATAAATATTAAATGTAAATATGAGATAATTAAAGAAAAAAGCACTCATCAAATAGTTATTACAGAAATACCATATGAAGTAAATAAAGCAAATTTAGTTAAGAAAATAAATGATATAAGAATAGAAAAGAAAATAGATGGTATACAAGAAGCAAGAGATGAAAGTGCAAGAGGAGATTTAAGAATCGTAATTGATTTAAAAAAAGATGCTAATAGTGATTTAATTATTAATTATTTATTAAAAAATACTGATATGCAAATATCATATAGTTTTAATATGATTGCTATTGTAAATAGAAGACCAAAACTAGTTGGAATAGTTGAAATATTAGATGCTTATATAGCACATCAAATAGATGTAGTAACAAGAAGAAGTAAATTTGACTTAAAACATGCTCAAACAAGAATGCATATTGTTGATGGATATTTAAAAGCAATGAGTATACTAGATGAGGTAATCGCATGTATTAGAAAAAGTAAAAATAGATTAGATGCAATAAATAATTTAGTAAATGAATTTGAATTTACTACAGAGCAAGCAACTGCAATTGTAGATATGAAACTTTATAGATTAACTAACACAGATGTAATCGCATTAGAAGAAGAAAAGAAAAAACTAGAAAAAATTATAGAATTCTTAAACTCAATTTTATCTGATAATAAAGTATTATTTAGACAAATGAAAAAAGAATTACTTGAAATAAAGAAAGAATATGCAAAAGAAAGACAAACAGTAATAAAAGATGAAGTAACAGAAATTAAAATTGATGCTCAAGATATGATACAAAAAGAAGATGTAGTTGTTGTAGTAACGAAAGAAGGATATGTAAAAAGAGTATCTAAGAAAAGTTATGCATCATCAAATACTGAAGAAACAAATCTAAAAGAAAATGACTACATAATAGGATTATATGAATTAAATACACTTGATACAATATTACTATTTACTGATTTAGGAAATTATTTATATGTACCGGTCTATGAATTACCTGATTTAAAATGGAAAGATTTAGGTAAACATATAAGCAATATAATAACTATTAAATCAGAAGAAAATATAATTAAATGTATACCAGTAACTAATTTTGAAAATAGTATAGTAACTATATTTACAAAAAATGGTATGATTAAAAGAACTGATATATCAGAATTTAAACTTCAAAGATATTCTAAAGCAGTATCTTGTATAAAACTAAAAGATGATGATAAAGTTGTTAGTGTATCAAATTCAAAAGAAAAAGAAATATTAATTTCAACTCATAATGGATATGGACTTTGGTATGGCATAAGTGAAGTACCAGTAACAGGAATTAAATCTTCAGGAGTTAAATCAATTAATTTAAAAGATGATTATGTAGTATCTGGTAATATATTTAGTTTAAATGATGAATATATTGTTGTATTTACAGATAAAATGACTGCAAAAAGAGTAAAAATAGAAGATATGGAAAAATCTTCAAGAGCAAGAAGAGGACTATTATTAATTAGAGAGGTTAAAACAAATCCATATAAAATACTAAACACTTTTGTAATTAATAGTAAAGAATCAATAGGATTTATATGTAATGAACAAATAAATACAATTAAAAGTACAGAAATACCAATTAGTGATAGATATTCAACAGGATCTACTATATCAAAAAAGAAAATAAAAGATGTTTTTGAAGTAAAAGAATTCTTAAGTAAAGAAGAACTACAAAAAGAAGAAGATATAGAAGTATTAGATGAAGCACAAAAAAAAGATGTATCATTAAAAGAAATAGATGATAAAATTATGACAATTGATGATTTTCTAGATGATTTTATGATATAATGTTTTAAAGGAGGTATAGTATGGCTGCAGTTATAGGTGCTATTGTAGGTGTTATAGTAGCAATAATATTAGTAAGTAAAATAAAATCAAGTAAAAAATAATTGTTAATAGGAGTTAAACATGAAAAAAATAGTAAAAATATTTATATGTATGCTTTTTGCGCTAATTATAGTAACAGGTTGTACAAAAAAAGATGATTCAAATATTTCAAAATCAAAATCAAAAGGAAAATGTGATGTATTTGAGTGCATTAAGAAAATCAAAACTAATAATACACTTGAAGAAGTTAATGAAATAATTGGATTTGATGGAGAATATATTGGAAAAGAAGCAAAAGTTTATTACTGGCAATTAACAGATGATACAGGTGTTCAAGTTCAATTCTTTGATTCTGGTAATTGTAGAATTGATATAGATTATAAAAATCAGACAATTGCAAATAAAAAGAATGATTTTTCAAAATTTGATCAAATAAAGAAAAAACTTAATAAAGGTGAATCATTAAAATATGATGAATTTGTTAAAATAATTGGTGGAGTAGAAGGAACATTAGATTCTAAATATGAAGGTACATTAAGTTATTATTGGGTTAATAAAGATGGTGGATATTTAACTGCACAATTTGATTCAGAAACATTAGAATGTAAAGTTGCATCTGGGATGTTTTAAAAATTAAGTTTTATGCTTAATTTTTTTAATGCAACTAATTTTATACAAAAAGATACCAATAATATATAGCGCAACTTATTATATTTATAATATAATTTCGGTAGAGGTGATAATTATGAAATTTTGTGATAAGTTATCTAAAATAAGAAAAGATAACAATTTAAGCCAAGAACAATTAGCAGATAAAATGAATGTATCAAGGCAAGCAGTATCTAAATGGGAATCAGGAGTATCTTATCCTGATATGGATAAAATACTTAATATGTGCAAAATACTAAATTGTAATTTAGAAGATTTATTAGATGATGGAGTTATTGGAAATTCAAAAGTAAATAATAAAATTAATATTAATGAATACATAAATGAATTTTTAAATTTTATAACTAAAATATATAATATGTTTTGGAGTATGAATTTTAAAGAAAAAATTAAATGTATATTAGAAATGTTTATTATTTTTATAATATTACTTATATTTGGTACGATAGCATATTCTATAATATATGAAATAATATTTGTTAATATATTTAATATTCCAGTTATAGGTTTTATAATTGAGAAAATAATTGATCCACTTACTATAATTCTATTAATAATACTTGGTATTATAATTCTTATCCATTTATTTAAAATAAGATATTTAGACTATTTTGTTACAATTGAAGATAATAATGCAGATACTAAAAAAACTGAAGAGGCCATAAAAGATGAAAAAATAATTGATCATAAGAAATATATAGTAGAAAGACCAAAAGAAAAAATTATTATAAGAGACCCAAAACATTCAGCATTTAATTTTATTAATTTACTTGGTAAGATAATAATGTATATAATTAAATTATTTGTATTAATGTTTATATTACCAGTTGTAATTATAACAATATTTATGATTGCTTTACTTGCTATATCATTTGTATTTACAAAATATGGAATAATGTTTTTGTTTATAGCAATTACAATATTAGGTTGTATACTAATTAGTTATGTAATAATAAATTTTGCATATAACTTTATATTTAATAGAAAAAGTAAATTTAAACTATCATTTGTAATTTTAATAGTAGGTTTAACATTAATTGGAGTTGGTTCTGGACTTACAGCTATTAATTTTATGGAATATGATGTTAAAAATATTAGTGAAGATAAATTAAATGTAACTGATAAAGAAATAAAGATGGAAAATAATATAGTAATTTCTGATACAATAGATGCTAATTACATTATTGATAATTCATTAAGTAATATTAAATTTAAAATAAAATATGCAAAAGGTTTTAATCCTGTTATATATTCTATAAAACTTGATGAATATAAAATATATCATTTAGATTATGATTTTGATATGTTTGATGCATATAAAGAGTTCAAAAATGATTTGAAAAATCATAAAATAACTAATTTTGATAGTAAAATGCAGGTAGATATTTATATTTCTCAAGACAATTATAATATTCTAAAACAAAATGAAGCAAATTATTAAAATTTGCTTTTTTATTTACAAAACATACATAAAAAATGATTGACTAACATAAATATAACAAGTATAATTAATCGTAAGGAGATGATAATATGGTATGGATTATAGTTGGTGTAATTGTACTAATTATTTTATGGGTAATTTGTGTACAAAATTCACTAGTAAGAAAAAGAATGGTTGCAGAAAATGCTTTTTCTGATATTGACGTTCAATTAGTAAAAAGATATGATCTTATTCCTAATATAGTTAATACAGTAAAAGGTTATGCAAAACATGAAAAAGAAACTTTAGAAGGAGTTATTAATGCTAGAAATAAAGCAGTTAGTGCTGAGGGTGTAAATGCTAAAATAGATGCAGATAATCAGCTTACAAGTGCTATTAGTAAACTATTTGCTTTAACTGAAAGTTATCCAGATTTAAAAGCAAATGAAAATTTCTTAAATCTTCAATCAGATTTAAAAAATGTTGAAACTGAATTAGCAGGTGCAAGAAAATATTATAATGTAGCAGCAAGAAAATATAATTTTGCACAAGCAGTAATTCCTAATTTTATTGTTGCCAAAATATTTGGTCATAAACCTATGGAAATGTTTACTGCAGAAGAAGATCAAAGAAAAAACGTTAAAGTAGAATTCTAATTAGGAGGAAGATATGAAAAAGAATTATATTAAAATATTTTTTATATCTTTTTTTATATTTTTAATCTGTCCATTTAATGCAAAAGCAGATAATGGATATGTAATTAAAAACTATAATGTAGATATAAAAGTAAATGAAAATAATGTACTAAATATAAAAGAAACTATAGATGTTAACTTTATACTAGAAAGTCATGGTATATACGAATATATAGCATTAGTTAATAATTTTAACCGTGATGATTTTGATACAAAGACAAAGGCAAAAGTTTCTAACTTAAAAATTAATGAAAAATATACTACATCTAAATCTGATGGAATACTAAAATTAACGATTGGTGATCCAGATAAAACAATAATAGGTGAAAAACAATATATAATTGAGTATGATTATGATTATGGTGATGATAATATAGAAAAGTATGATGAATTATATCACAATATTATTAGTAATAAATGGACTACTAGCATACAAAATGTAAATTTTAAAATACAAATGCCAAAAAAGTTTGATACATCTTTAATTAACTTTACTGTTGGTTATTATGGGTCAACATATTATGAAGATGTTATATATAATATAGATGGTAATACAATTGAGGGAACAATAAATAAAAATTTATCAGGTAATGCATTAAATCAAGGTGAAGGACTAACAGTTAGAATAGAACTTCCAGAGGGATATTTTAGTGGAGAAAGAAAAGTATTTGATCCTACATTTTTAATTATTCATGGAGAAATAATACTAACATCACTTCTTATTATATTTGGAATAATAATATTTAAAAAATATAGTTATTATAAAAAAGATTTGCTTGTAGTAGAGTATACAGTTCCAGATAATTTAACTCCAGCAGAAATAGGATATTTATATGATGGTAAAACAAAAAATGAACAAATAGTTTCTTTAATTACATATTTAGCAAATAAAGGGTATTTAAAAATAATAGATGAGGGAAAAAAGAATTTCTCATTTCAAAAACTAAAAGATATAAGCCCAAAGGAACCACAATATGTAAAAACTACATTTAATGGCTTATTTGCAAATGCAAATAAAGATGGTATTGTAAAAAAATCTTCTTTAGTTGATAAATTTTATAAAACACTAAATACAGCTTTAGTTAAATTATCAAATACGCATAAGATATACGATAATTCTCATGCATGGGCAGGAATATTTTATGGTGTAATGATTATAATTCCAAAATTACTTGATTTACTATTAAGAAATCAAACAACATATAGACTTTACTATTATTATAGTGAACAAAGTTACATATTTAGTTTAATTACAGTAATATGCGCTATTATGGGTATAATATTTATGATTTTTAATAAAAAAAGATCAGAAGAAGCAACTAAATATTATAATAAAGCTAGAGGCTTTAAACATTATATTGAAGAAGTTGAAAAAGATAAAATAGAAGAATTAGTTTTAGAAAATCCAAATTATTTTTATGATATACTTCCATATGCATATGTACTTGGTGTATCAAGTAAATGGACTAAAAAATTTGAATCAATTACACTTGAACCACCAACTTGGTATGCAGGTAATGTATATTCTATGACTACAGGAATGTTTGATGTAAATACATTTAATAATTCTTTAACTAAAACAATAAATAGTGTAAGTACTACAATGAGTTCAAGACCTTATGAATCAAGTGGAACATCAGGAGGAGGTAGCTTCTCTGGTGGTGGAGGCTTCTCTGGTGGCGGAGGAGGCAGCATGGGCGGAGGCCGCTGGTAAAAATAAAGTAAATTTTATTATAAATTAGGCATATATTATTGTAGGTGGTAATATGTCTAAAAAGGAAGATTTTAAATTGTTTGTAAAAGGGCATCCAGAACTTATAAAATTTGTTAAATCAAATGAGATGTCATGGCAAAAATTTTATGAAGTATACGATATATATGGAGATAATAACGAAGTATGGAATAAATATTTTAGTAAATTAGATGAAGAAGAAAAACCAAAGGAAAATTTTTCAGTTTCTGATTTAATTAATATGGTAAAAAACGTAGACTTAAATAGTGTTCAAAAAAATATAACAAATATAAGTAAAGCATTGGGATTAGTTCAATCATTAATTGCAAAAGATGATGTAAGTACATCTGAAAATACATATACACCAAGACCACTTTATAAGAAATTTGAAGATTAATGAAACTAGATTTACAATTTAAAATAAAAAATGACCCAATGCTTAAAAGATATATTAGAGAAAACTCATATTGGTATAAAATACTTAATAGAAATCCAAATATGATTGATAATATGGTAGATGATATGAAAGAAAAATATAAACTTACAACTGCAGATAAGATAAATAATATATCTGAAAAATTAGATTTGATAAGAACATTTATGAATGTATTAAAATAGAGGAATATTATGATAGAAAAACAAGATGAAATAATAGAAAAAATAGATAATTTAAAGCAAGTAAAAAGAATGAAAGAATTAATAAATATTATAAAAAGTGATAAAAAATATAAATCACTAATGACTGAATTTAACCAAAATAAAGAAAAATATGTTAAAGAAAATATATTAAATGAACAAATTATAATTTTAAGAAAAAAATTATTTGAGATAGATGAATTAAAAGAATATTTAAGTATTCAAAATGATATTAGATTACTATCAATTAATATTAATAATATAATTAAAAGTATAATAAATTAAAAAACTATCTTTTCAAGTAGTTTTTTTTTTGATAAACTATATTTAGGTGGAAATATGAGAGTAATAAGTGGAAAACTTAGAGGAAGAGAAATAAAAGGCTATAATATAGAAGGTACAAGACCAACAATGGCAAGAGTAAAAGAATCTATATTTGCAATTATACAAAATGATATAAAAGATTCCGTTTGTTTAGATTTATTTTCTGGAAGTGGTAATCTTGGTATAGAAGCTATTAGTAATGGAGCTTTAAAATGTTATTTTGTAGATAATAATAAGGTTGCTATAAATACAATAAAATATAATGTTCAAAAATTAGATATAACAGATAAATGCATTATAGAACTTAATGATTATAGAAAAGCACTTGAAAAATTTAAAGCAAATAAAATAAAATTTAATATAGTGTTTTTAGATCCACCATATGATGATGAAATAATAAATGAAATATTAGATTATTTATATAAGCAAAAACTATTAAGAAGAAATGCAATAGTAATATGTGAATATAAAAATGGTAATATAAAAAATGATTATTATGAAATACAAAAAGAAAAAAATTATGGATATAGAAAAGTTGGTATGTATATACCAAAAAGTAATTAGAAAGGATAATTATGAATAGAAAAGGATTTACTTTATTAGAATTAATATGCTTAATATTAGCTCTATCAATATGTACAATATTAATTACATCAAAAATAATACAAATGAAAAATTCATTAAATGAGGAAAACTATAAAATAACTTCAAATTTAATTAAAAAGTCAATAGAACTTGAACTTAAAAACAATCCAGAATTTAAGTTAGAACAATGTAATAATAAAGATGAATGTAATAATAAAACAAATAATCAAATTTATGATATATCTAATGTATCATCTTTAAATATATATATTTCTTCTATAAAAGAAGAAGATAATAATTACAAAATAAAATTAAATGCATCAGGTAAATATTCAGATATAAAAACAAAAAGTAAAACTATTACTGTTAGTAAATAGATACTTTTTTTAAATTTCTAAAAATGTTATAATTAGTAGGGTGATAAATATGAATTTAATAATAGGATCTCATGTATCATTTAATAAAAATGATCAATTACTTGGTAGTGTTAAAGAAGCACTTAGTTATAATAGTAATACATTTATGTTCTATACAGGGGCACCTCAAAATACAAATAGGTGTGAGATAGACGTTAATAAAACAATATTAGCAGATGAACTAATGAAGAAAAATGGAATTAATAAAGACAATGTTATAGTTCATGCACCATATATAATTAATTTAGCAAATGATGCTAAAAAGGAAAACTATGATTTTGCTATAAACTTTTTAAAACAAGAGTTAAATAGATGCGAAACATTAGGTATAAAAAATATTGTCTTACATCCAGGTAGTCATGTAGGACTTGGTGAAGAAAAGGCACTTGATAACATTATTTATGCATTAAAGCAAATATTAGATAAAAAAAGATATACAAACATATTAATAGAAACTATGGCAGGTAAAGGTTCAGAAGTAGGTAAAAATATAGATGAAATAAAATATATTATTGATAATGTTAATAGTGATAATCTAGGTGTATGTTTAGATACATGCCATTTAAGTGATTCAGGTACTGATATAAATGATTTTAATTCATATTTAGATTTATTTGATGAAAAAGTAGGAATAAATAAAATTGGATGCATTCATATTAATGATAGTATGAATGAAATAGGATCACATAAAGATAGACATGCTAATATAGGATTTGGAAAAATAGGATTTGAAGCTTTAATTAATGTAATTTATAACGAAAGATTAGAAAATATACCAAAAATACTTGAAACTCCATATGTAACAAAAGATGATAATTCAAAAGAAAGATTATATCCTCCATATAAAGAAGAAATACAAATGATAAGAAAAAAAGAATTTAACGATAAATTAATTGAAGAAATTAGAAATAAAAATAATTAATATGTAAAAAATAGTGTAAACTATTCTTTTTTTTTGTCTTTTTTTTATATTGTATAGACAAAACTGGTTTGAAATGTTAAAATAATGGTATCCAGTGGGACAAAGTGGATGAATGTGGGGGATGAAAAATGTTTATGGGAGAATATCATCATAATATTGATGATAAAGGAAGACTTATTATTCCTTCTAAATTTAGAGAAGAACTAGGAAATAAATTCATTGTTACAAGGGGTTTAGAACAATGTTTATTTGTGTATTCAAAAGATGAATGGAATAATATTATTAATAAATTAAAAGAACTTCCATTTACTAGTAAGGCAGCTCGTTCATTCATGCGTATGTTTTTGTCTGGTGCCACTGAATGCGAACTTGATAAAAATGGTAGAATTAATATTTCAATTCCGCTTACAAATTATGCAGAGCTTGAAAAAGAATGCGTAATAATAGGAGTTAATGATAGACTTGAAATATGGTCATTATCAAAATTCAATAACTTCTTTGATGAAAATATAGAAAACTTTAGTGAAATAGCAGAGGAATTATTTAATGCATGTTAGTGTTTTACTAAATGAATCTATAGAAAATTTAAATATAAAAGAAGATGGAATTTATGTTGATTGTACTTTGGGTTTCGCAGGACACAGCAAAGAGATATTAAAAAGAATAAAAAAGGGTAAGCTATTCGCCTTTGATCAAGATGGGGAAGCTATCGAATATAGTAAAAAGATTCTTGATCAAATAAGTAACAATTACGAAATTATAAATAGTAATTTCGTAAATATAAAACAAGAGTTAAACAAAAGAGGAATAGAAAAAGTAGATGGAATTTTGTTTGACTTAGGAGTATCAAGTAAACAACTTGATGACGCAAAAAGGGGTTTTAGTTACAATAAAGATGCACGACTTGATATGAGAATGAATCAAAATCAAGAATTTAGTGCTTATGATGTTGTTAATAATTATACACAAGAAGAATTAACAAGAATATTTTATGAATATGGAGAAGAGAAATATTCTAAAAGTATTGCAAAAGGAATAATAAAAGCAAGAGAAGAAAAAGATATACAAACTACATTAGAACTTGCCGAAATAATAAAAAATAATGTTCCAGAAAAATACAAAAGAGATTCACATCCAGCAAGAAAAGTATTTCAAGCAATAAGAATAGAAGTTAATAAAGAATTAGATGTATTTAAAAAAGCATTAAGTGATTCTATAGATTTACTTAATAGTGGTGGAAGAATATGTGTAATAACATTTCATTCTCTTGAAGATAAAATATGTAAAAATAAATTTAAAGAATTAAGTGAAATAGATAAGGTAGTTAAAGGATTACCAGTTATTCCAAAAGAATATAAACCTATAATTAAACTTATAGGTAAAATAAAACCAAGTAAGGAAGAAATAAATAAAAATAATAGATCAAGAAGCGCAATATTAAGAGTTGCAGAAAAATTATAAAAGGGTGATAAAGATGAGAAAGAAAAAAAATAATATTATTAAATTACATAATTTTGAAAAAAGATTTGCTTTTATAGGAGCAATAGCTTTAATTACACTTTGGGTATTTAGCTTTTTTGCTAAAATTTCTTTGTCATCAGTAAATGTAGAAGTTGAAAGACTATCTAAAAAAGTAAAAAATCAAGAAAAAGTAAATCAAAGTTTAGTTATGAAAATAAATGAATTAGCATCCTTAGAAAATATTCAGTCAGTTGCAAATTCTGAAGGATTAGCGTATAATAATAACAATATAATAATAATAAAACAGCAGTAAAAAGGAAGTGCGAGAAATGAAAAAGGAGAAAGTAGTGAATAGAGTCCATATAAATAGATTTGTATTCATTTCTGGGCTTCTTTTATTTTTGGTTATAATTGGTAGATTAATATATCTTAATTTATCTGATACTATAGATGGAATAAACTTAAAAGAATTTGCTAATAATCGTAATACTAAAAAAGAAACTTTATATGCAACAAGAGGAAGTATATATGACATAAATGGTGAAGTACTTGCTCAAACAGTAGATTCATATACATTAATTGCATATCTAGATGAAAGTAGAAGTAAAAATCAATCTAAACCACAACACGTAGTAGATAAAGAAAAAACAGCACAAGAATTGTCTAAAATTATAGATATGGATGAAGAAAGAATACTTAAAATATTAAATCAAAAAGGATTATATCAAGTTGAATTTGGTAATGCAGGAAGAGGTTTAACTCAGCTTCAAAAAGAACAAATAGAAAAGTTAAAATTACCAGGTATAGGATTTGTTAATACAAATAAAAGATATTATCCTAATCTAGATTTTGCATCTTATACACTAGGTTATGTAACAACTAATGATGATGGAGAAATGAATGGTGAAATGGGTATTGAATCTTATTATAATAAAGAACTTACAGGTACCAATGGCTCATTAGAATATCAAGTTGATGCATCAGGATATAAATTAGTTACTAATAATGAAACACCAGAAATTAGAATTGAAAAGATAGATGGTATGGATATATATTTAACAATAGATAGTAATGTTCAGTTGATAGTAGAAAGAGCTTTAAATACATATTTTGAAGATGCTCACGCAGATAGTGGTATTGTTGTAGTTGCTGATGCTAAAACTGGAAAAGTATTGGCATCTGCAAGTAGACCTAGTTTTGATCCTAATGTAAAAGATATAAAAAGTTATCTTGATCCACTAGTATCAATAGCATTTGAACCAGGTTCAACTATGAAAACATATACATATATGGCTACTATGGAAAAAGGCGTATATAAAGGCGATGATACATATATGTCAGGTACTATGGAACTTAGTGGATATAAAATCAAAGACTGGAACGATTATGGTTGGGGAGAAGTTACTTATGATTTTGGTTATATGATGTCATCAAATATTGGGGTATCAAACTTAGTTACAAAATATATTAATAAAGATGATTTATCATCATATTTAAAAAAATTAGGATTTGGAGAAAAAACAAAAATACAACTTCCAGGTGAAGTTACAGGTAAAATATCATTTAAGTATGATATTGAAGTTGCAACCGCATCATTTGGACAAGGAATAACTACAACACCAATTCAACATATAAAAGCATTAACATCTATATCTAATAATGGATATTTATTAAATCCAACAATAATAGATAAAATAGTAGATTCAAATACAGGAAAAGTAAAATATAAATCAAAGACACAAAAAGGAACTAAAGTAGCAGAAATTTCAACAGTAAATAAAATGAAAGATCTAATGGATAGTGTTGTAAATAATCCACAAGGAACAGGAAATATATATCATTTAGATGGTTACCAAATAATAGGTAAGACAGGTACTGCACAAATATTAAATCCAAATACAGGACAATATTATTCTGGTGATTTAGCATCAATTAAATCATTTGAGGGAATGTATCCAAAAGATAATCCAAAATATATATTTTATATAGCATTAGAAAGAGCAGTTACAAATAAAATGCCAGATATTTTAAAATCAATGATAAAAGATATAGAAACTTATTATAATTTGACAAGTATAGAAGCAGATAATAAAAGTATTTATACAATGCAAAATTTCTTAAATAAGGATATAGAAGCAGCAAAAAATGAACTTAATTTATCTAATGTACAATACGATATTATAGGAGATGGAAATAGAGTAATAGATCAATATCCAAAAAAAGGAACAAATGTAACTGGTAAAGTAATTTTATTAACTAATGGAGCTAATATTAATATCCCAGATATAACAGGATATTCAAGAAAACAAGTAATAAATTTAGCAAATTTACTAAATATAGATTATAATATTGAGGGAACAGGATATGTAAGTACTTATACTGTAGATGTTGATGAAAATGGAAAAATTATAAAGATAAATTGTGTATTAAATGATAAATATATGGAATAATAAAAATATAAAATTTATAAAAAGTGATGACAAATTATAACTTATATAATATAATTAAATTATATAGGGTAGTAGGAGGCAGTTATGAAAAATAATAAAAACATTTTAATCGCATCATTAGTATTCGTTATACTTGTTATGATGGTAGGATATATAGCATTTGCTAAAAAATTAAGTGTACAAGGTAAATCAACAGTAACAGGAAAGTGGCAAGTAGAAATAACAGGAATAGTACCAAGTACAATAGGAAATGCAGAAGCAGGAGATCCATCTCATACCTCATCTACTGCATCATTTAATTCAGCTTTTGTTAATGCAGGAGATTCAGTATCTTATTCAGTAACTGTTGAAAATAAAGGTACTATAGATGCAAAATTAAATGATATTAAATTAGCAGCAGATAAAATAACAGAAGATGGACAAGATAATGTAGTATATGAAATAATAAATAAACCAAATAAAGGTGATATACTATCTGCTGGAAAAGCAATAACTTTAGAAATTAAAGCAACATATAATCCAGTTAGTAAAACTAGTTCTTCTATAGAAATTAGAAACTTTACTGCAATAGTAGAATATGTACAAGCAAATTAAAAGTGTAAAACACTTTTTTTATTTAGTAAATTATGTATACCTAATATGTAAAGCAACTTAAAAATCTTTGAAATACATAAATAAGTATAATATAATGATATATATAAGAAAGTACTATAGGTGATAATATGAGAAAAAAGATAAAAAAGAAAAAATTAGTTTTAAAAAAATGGGTACGAGTTTCAATTATATTTATTCTTACATTTTCTATTCTTATATCCATATATTTAATATTATCTTACTTTTTCCCAAAGTTAGATAAAAATCCATATTATAATTACAATATAAAAAGAAATATAAATTATAAAGTATATTTAAAAGACAATAATTTTTTTGAAGAAGAATATCAACAAGAGGGAAAACAATATACATCAGATTTAATAGATTATATTGATATAGATTTAAGTTATTTATTTAATGGTTCTTCTATAACAAATATGAATTATAATTATGATGTTACTGCAAGTATAATAGGAGAGTATGAGAATGCAACTAGTGGAGAATCAGAACTATGGACTAAAAAATTTACATTACTTGAAAAACAAAATAAAGAATTATACGATATTACAGATTTTGATATAAATCAAAATTTAAAAATAAATTATGACAGTTATAATAAAATAGTAAATGATTTTAAAAATCAATTAAATCTTGCAATTGATGCATACTTAAATATAAAATTAAGTATTAATTATGATGGAATAATTCAAAGTAATAAAAATAAAGTAAAAGGAAAAGATAAATTAGAAGTAATTATACCACTTGCAAAAACTACAACAAATATTCAAACTAAATATGATAAAGAAACAACTAAAAGTTTAACAAAAACAGTTGACCAGTCTAGAAATAAAGTTAAATTATTTAGTGGATTATCATTATTAACAATTTCTATAATATTAATTATAATGGTAAGAGATAAAATATTTATTAGTAAAAAAACATATTATGCAAAAATGAAAGAAAAAATATTAAAAAATTATGCATCAATAATAGTAGAGGTTTCTAATCCAGTTGATCTTGAAAATCTTCAAATATTTGATATAAAAAACTTTGAAGATATGATAGATGTAGAAGAAGAATTAAAATCACCAATATTACTATATGAAGAGCAAGAAAATGTAGAAAGTCATTTTATAGTAGTAAATGATAAATATGCATATAGATTTATATTAAATAATAATGATTATTAAAAAAGAAAAAATGTTCAAGTTGAACATTTTTTTAATCTATTTTTTCAATTTTCATAAAGTTAGTAATCTTAACACCTGTATTAGGGAATCCACCAGTGATTATAATTTCATCACCCTTATTTAATTCCATAAATTCTTTAGCTTGTTTTTTACCATCATTAACAATTTCATCAGTTGAACCATATTCACCAACTACAGCAGAATATACACCATAGTTAAGAGCAAGTGATTTAGCAACTTTTTCATTAGGTACAGTTGCAAGTATCATAGCATTAGGTCTTAAGTTACTAATTGCAGCAGCTGTATGACCAGACATAGTAGCAGCAACTATTACTTTAGAATTTAATTCATTACTAGCAGTAACAACACTTCTTGCAATTATATCATTTTTATCTATATTCTTATGAACATATTTATCTTCAAACTTATAATAACTTTCAACCTTTTTACATATTTCAGCCATATTTTGAATAGTTTCAACTGGATATTTACCCATAGTAGTTTCATCACTAGTCATTACAGCATCACAACCAGCAAGTACTGCATTAGCAACATCAGTAACCTCAGCATTAGTTGGTCTTATGTTATTTTTCATACTAGTCATCATTTGAGTAGCCATTATAACTCTTTTACCTTTTTCTCTACATTTATCAATCATCATTTGTTGATATAATGGTAAATTTTCAACACCAGTTTCAGTACCAAGATCACCACGGGCAATCATAACAATATCAGTTTCATCAATTATTTCATCTATATTGTCCATTGCATATTGAGTTTCAAGTTTAGATATAATAGTCATATTTGGTTTACCATAAGATGCACATAATTTTCTAACTTCTTTAATATCTTCAGCACAATTAACAAAAGAAATAGCAAGAAAATCACCATCTTTATCACATGCATATTTAATATCTTCTTTATCTTGTTCACTTACATAAGGAACATTTAATTTAACACCAGGTATACATACACCACGTCTACTAGTTATAGTTCCACCATTAATTATACGGCATATAACATATTTACCATCTTTATCAGTATCTTCAATAATTAACTTATAAAAACCATCATCAAGTAATATAGTCATACCTACTTTTAAATCTTTTAAAATTCCTTTATAGTTGAAACAGATTTCATCTTTTGTACCAGTAATATCATCTTCAACTATTTTAATAGTTTCTCCTTCTACTAATTCAATTTGATCATTTTCAAATGAACAAGTTCTTAAATCTGGTCCTTTAGTATCATATAATGTTGCGATATTCGCACCTAATTCTTCATTAGCTCTTTTAATTAATTCTTCATCAATTCTACGTTCTTCCATAGTCGCATGAGAAAAATTAATTCTAGCTACATTCATACCGGCATCTACAAGTCCTTTAAAACTTTCCCAGTTTTGTGTAGATGGTCCAATACTACAAATAATTTTTGTTTTTTTCATATTTACACTCCTTTTTGACTAAATAATTATATAACAAATTACCCTAAAATGTAAATAGAAACAACAAAAAAATAATATTTATGTTATAATATATACAAACTTTTTAAGGAGATATTAATATGTTTTTAAGTGAAATAAAAAAATTACTAGTAAGTAGAAGTTTAAATACAAAAAATAATAACTATATCATAACACAATTATCAAAAGAAAATTTAGAAGATATAATTAAAACATTAAGTATATCTGATTTAACAATTGAAAATTATGAAAATATGAAAAAAGAACATTATGGTATTGTTAGTAAGACACAAAAAATAATACAAATAGATTTAAGCAAAACACCTGTAAATGAAATATTTAATGAAATATTTAAAAAATTAGAAATAGAAGATAAACTATATTTTACAAATAAAATAGATATACTTAAATTTAATAGAACCTTAATAAAAGAAAAAAAGTCTGTTTCAATAGTGTTATATAATATAAAAGATATAGATAAAGAAGATACAAAATTAATTAATGAGTTATTATCATATAAAACTTATGCATATACTATAATATATTTAATTTATGATGTTAATGATGTTAGTTCATATGAAACACAAAGTGGAAAAATGCTTGATGGTAGAGAAGACTATGAATTACTTAGATTATCACTAAATATTTAATGGATGATTATTATGGAAAATATTAGTAAACAATTTTTATTGGATAAAAAAATATTATTAGAAAGTATAAAAAAACTCTCTAAATATTATAATGAAGATACTATAAAGTATTTAATAGATTTATTAAATTTAAAAAAATCAGTATTTGATGATTTAGAATTTGCATCATATTTTTCTTCTTTACCTTTATTTAATCAAATTGCAAGATATAATATTTGCAATAGAGCATTTTATAAAATATCAAGATTACCTATTATAGTTAAAGACAATTTAGGAATGACAGATGAAAGTAATTCATTTATATTAAATTATAAAAATAGTTTTGATTTATTTAATTATGTAATTTCTAATGAAAAAGATTGTATAACTTTATATGAAATAATTTCATCACCAGAAGAAAGAATAGAAGAGATAGAAAGAAAAATAACAAAAATTAAAAACTATGATTACTATAAAATGTATAATAATAGAATAAAAACTAATTTATTTGGTACATATAATGCAAAAATGTTTAATGTAAATAATAAAAAAATTAATGAGTTAAAAGAACAAATAGCTTTCTTAAAAGAAAATGCTAATATACAAATGGATATATGTAATTTAGTAACAGAGAACTTATTAGAAGATTGGGATATTAATTTTGGCTATGAATATGTAAAAAGACTACCTTGGATTGATATATACAAAAAGAAGATATAGTCTTTTTTTTTAATGTTACAAAATTGTAAGATTAGATATACCTTATTCGTGATATAATAATAAAGAAAAATGTGGTGAAATATATGAGCAAAATAATGATAATTGAGGATGAAGAATTAATTTGTAATGAACTAGCTAAACTTTTAGAAAATAATAATTATGAAACTATTATTTTAAAAGATTTTAAAAATGCTCTAAATGAAATACTAGATGCATCACCAGATTTAATTTTACTTGATATTAATATGCCATTTATAAATGGGGAAGCATTACTTCAAAATTTAAGAAAACAATCTAATATTCCTGTTATTATGGTAACGAGTATTAATTCAGAAACAGATGAAGCACTATCTATTTCTTATGGTGCGGATGATTATATTACTAAACCATATAATCCTAATATTTTACTTTTAAGAATAGGAGCAGTATTAAAAAGAACAAAAATAAATTACAATACAAATGTAAATGAATTAACTTACAAGAAATTAAAATTTGATTTACAAAAAGGAATAATTAAGAAAGATAATATAGAAATAGAATTAACAAAAAATGAAATGATTATTTTTTCCTATTTATTAAATCATCAAAATAGAATTGTAACTCGTGAAGAACTTATGACAACATTATGGGATAATTCAGAGTATGTTAATGAAAATGCTTTAACAGTTAATGTTAGTAGGCTTAGAAGTAAATTAAAAGAAATTGGATATGAAGATGTAATAGATACAAGAAAAGGATTAGGGTACATTTTATCATGAAAATAGGTGCGTATTTTAAAGATAATTTATATAAGTTATTTATATTTATCATTTGTTATGTTTTTAATTTACTTATATTTTTTGCATTCAAAGTAGATAAATCTGTTATTATATCTTCATCATTTTTATATGTAATTTGCTTTTTACTTATTTTATTAATACCATATTTTAGAAAGAAAAAATTTTATACAGATTTACTATTAAATATTGAAGCACTTGATAAAAGTTATTTGGTATTAGAAACTTTATCTAAACCAGAATTTTATGAAGGAAAATTATTATATCAAGCATTATATG
This sequence comes from uncultured Bacilli bacterium, assembly GCA_947629025.1. Taxonomy (GTDB): domain Bacteria; phylum Bacillota_I; class Bacilli_A; order RF39; family UBA660; genus CAG-433. The sequence continues at coordinate 21,869 of CANRCC010000010.1, forward strand.
AAATTAATAAATCAATGAATGAAAATGTAAAAAAAATAGAAGAACATATGCAAGATTTTAAAGAATATATTGAAATGTGGATTCATGAAGTTAAAATTCCACTTTCTACTTTAGTTTTAATAAGTAATAATCATAAAGAACAATTTGATAAAAAAACAAAGTTACAATTAAAAAGATTAGAAAATTATGTAGAAGAAGTACTTTATTATGCAAGAAGTGAAAACGCAGAAAAAGATTATTTAATAAAAGAAGTAGATTTATCAAAAGTTATTAAAAATGTAGGCCTTAAAAATATGGATGAAATACTTGAAAATAAAATAGATTATATAGTAGAAAATTCATCTTATAAAGTATTAACTGATTCAAAATGGTTAGAATTTATTTTAGGACAAATAATTAATAATAGTATTAAATATAAAAGAAATATTGATAATTCTTATATTAAAATATTTGTTCAAGATGAAAAGAATAAAACAACCTTAGTAATTGAAGATAATGGTATAGGAATAAAAGAATCAGATTTAAAACAAGTATTTGATAAATCTTTTACAGGAGAAAATGGAAGAAACACAAATAAATCTACTGGAATGGGATTATTTATTGCTAAAAATATGTGTAAAAAATTAGGACATAAAATAGATATAGAATCTGTTTATAATAAATATACAAAAGTTTATATAACATTCGCAAAAAACAAATATTATGATGTTTTAAAGTAATGTTACAAAATTGTAATGTTCTGTAATATTAAAGATGCGACAAAATAGTTTTTTTAAGTTATTATTGTTTACGAAAGGAGAAAAATTTTATGGAAGAAATTTTAAAAGTTGACAAAATAGAAAAATACTATGGCAGTCGTTCATCTTTAACAAAAGCGATTGATAATTTATCTTTTGAAGTTGAAAAAGGCGAATTTGTTGCTATTATGGGAGCATCTGGTTCAGGAAAAACAACCCTTTTAAATTGCATATCAACAATTGATAAAGTAACAAGTGGTCATATTTTTGTTGGAGGATTTGATATTACTAAATTAAAAGGTAATGAACTTAACAAATTTAGAAGAGAAGAGTTAGGTTTTATATTTCAAGATTTTAATCTACTTGATACTTTAACTGCTTATGAAAATATTGCTCTTGCTTTATCAATTCAAAATAAAAGTGTTAAAGAAATAGAAGAAAAAATAAAAAAAGTTAGTGAGGAACTTGATATTAAAGATGTTTTAAATAAATATCCATATCAAATGAGTGGAGGACAAAAACAAAGAGTTGCTGCTGCTCGCGCCATTGTAACTAATCCAAAATTGGTGCTTGCAGATGAACCAACAGGAGCACTTGATTCTAAATCTTCTAAAATGTTACTAGAAAAACTTAATTATTTAGAACAATTAGGTTCAACTATTCTTATGGTAACACATGATGCTTTTACAGCTAGTTATGCAAAAAGAGTAATTTTTATCAAAGATGGTAAAATCTTTAAAGAAATTAGAAGAGGTAGTGATACTCGTAAAGAATTTTTTGATAAGATTATTGATGTTGTAACTTTACTTGGTGGAGATTTAAATGATGCTTTGTAAGTTATCACTTAAAAACATTAAGAAGAGTATGAAAGATTATGCCATCTACTTTTTTACACTTATTCTTGGTGTAGCAATTTTTTATGTTTTTAATGCACTTGATAGTCAAACAGTTATGATGGATGTTTCATCATCAACACAAGACATTATTGAACTAATGATGACAATGTTATCTGGGGTTAGTGTATTTGTATCATTTATATTAGGATTTCTTATTATATATGCTTCAAGGTTTTTAATGAAACGAAGAAATAAAGAGTTTGGAATTTACTTAACTTTAGGGATGAGTAAAAGAAAAATATCTTTAATATTATTCTTTGAAACATTGTTTATTGGTATTATTTCACTCTTGGTTGGATTAGGACTTGGAGTGTTACTATCACAAGCTATGAGTTTAGTTGTTGCCAATATGTTTGAAGCAAATCTCACAAAGTTTGCATTTGTATTCTCATCATCTGCTTGTATTAAAACAATTATTTATTTTAGTATTATGTATTTACTTGTTATGATATTTAATACTTATAGTGTTAGCAAATGTAAATTAATTGATTTATTAAATGATGCAAAAACAAGTGAAAAAATCAAATTAAAAAATCCTTATTTATGTATTATTATTTTCATAATTTCTTGTATTGTACTTGGAAAAGCATACCACATGGTAACAGCAGAATTTTTAACTTTACAAGAAGTTACTGACATATTAATACCTATTATAATGGGTGCAGTAAGTACATTCTTTATTTTCTGGTCTTTATCAGGATTAATTTTAAGAATTGCAATGAGTATCAAGAAGTTCTACTATAAGGGATTAAATAGTTTCACATTAAGACAATTTTCAAGCAAAATTAACACAACAGTATTTTCAACAACAATTATTTGTTTAATGTTATTCATAACAATTTGTTTATTATCTGCTTGTCTTACTATGAAAAACTCTATGAATGCTAATATTAAAGAACTTGCTCCAGTAGATGCTATGTTCACAGTTAATATGAATATGGATAAGTATTATGAAAAATATAGAAATTATGGATATAATGATTCTCAAATAAAAAACTCTCACTATACAGCCAAAGAAATGTTTGAATTATTTGATTTTGATATTACTTCTTACTTTAAAGATTATATAGAAGTAAATACTTATGCAACACCAGATCTAACATTAAATCATACATTAGGTTCAAGATTAGATAGTGTTAGAACACAATTTCCTTTTTTGGCTTATGATACAATGGAATCTATTGTGAAAATTAGTGATTATAATCAAGTAGCAAAATTTTATGGAATACGAGAATATTCTTTAAATTCTGATGAATATATGATTATTGCTGATTTTAAATCAATGGTTGATGTAAGAAATATTGCTCTTGAAAATGGTGAAACAATTAATTTATTTGGACATACTCTAAAACCTAAATATAAAACATGCCAAGATGGCTTTTTAGAAATGTCTAGTCAACATATTAATACTGGAATTATATTAGTACCTGATAATATTGTAGGGGAAGAATATTTATATGAAAATCATTTGATAGGTAATTATAAAACAACAAACAAAGATGAAATAATGGAAATAGAAAATAATATTAACAAACTTTCTAAAAATGAATTAGTTAATACTTATTTACTTCCAAGTGGATCAACAAAACTTGCTATTAAAGAAGCAACAACAGGATTATCTGCAATGGTTACATTTATTGGTCTTTATTTAGGAGTAATTTTCTTAATTAGTAGTGCAGCAATATTAGGTTTAAAAGAATTATCTGAAAGTAGTGATAATAAAGAAAGATTTAAAATGTTAAGAAAGATTGGTACAAATGAGAAGATGATTAATAAAGCATTATTTAGACAAATTACTATATTCTTTATGTTACCTTTAATACTTGCATTAATTCATTCTATTTTTGGTATAATGTTTGCTGTTAAAATACTAGAAGTGTTTGGAACAGATGAGTTACTTCCATCAATTATTGCAACTGCTATTGTTCTAGTAATTATTTATGGAGGATATTTATTAATAACATATTACTCAAGTAAAAATATTATAAAAGATAAATAATAGATTAGGAGAATTAAAAAATGGAATATATAAAAGAAAAATTACCAGTAATCATGGTGGTAATAGTGTTTTTACTACTATGCGCAGCTACTTATTATTATTTGTTTATAGGAAAGACTATATATTTCACTCAAATAGATAATACCAAAATTAAAGAAATAACTAATAGTGATATGTCTTATGAATATACTTTGGATTGTTATAAAGAAAATGGTAAGAAAAAAATACTTAAATTTAAAACAAGTAGAGAATTAAAAGAAGCTGCTTTTTTAAAAATGGAATATATGGAAATTACAGGAGTTCATTCTTGGGAAGAAGTACAATTTGATGAACTACCAAAGAAAGTCCAAGAAAAATATAATAAGTAATAAAAAAAACAAACTATATATAAAGTTTGTTTTTCTATGTCATAATATTTTGTATCAATTACAAATTAAAATAATTTTAAAATATATATTTGCAAACAAATGTTCTTATTATATAATTCTATTATAAAGGAGGTTTTTTTATGAATCAAAACAAATTACAAACAATTTCAAATCTATTTGAGGGAAAGGAAATAAGAAGCATCTGGGATAGTGAAAAAGAAGATTATTATTTTAGTGTTGCTGATGTAATAAGTGCTTTAACTGATAGTAGTAATCCAAGAAATTATTGGAATATGTTAAAGAAAAGAATGAATGAAGAAGAAAAAAGTGAGTTGTACACAAATTGTGTACAACTGAAAATGAAATCTAAAAAAGATGGGAAAAAATACTTAACAGATACACTTGATACTAAAGGTATTTTAAGATTAATTGAGTCAGTTCCAAGTCCTAAAGCAGAACCATTTAAAATGTGGTTAGCAACTTTAGGCAGTGAAAGAATCGATGAAGTGTTTGATCCTGAGATTGCAATAAAAAGAGCAATTAACTATTATCGTAAAAGAGGATATTCTAATGAATGGATTGAAGCTAGATTAAAAGGAATACTAAATAGAAATAAACTAACTGATATATGGAAAGATGGAGGCATTGTAAAAGATTATGAATATGGAATACTAACGAATGAAATATATAAAGAATGGTCAGGTATGAAAGCAAGTGAATATAAAGTACATAAAGGTCTTCGTAAAGAATCATTAAGAGATAATATGTCTGATATTGAAGTTGTTCTTACTGATTTAGGAGAAATTGCAACAAGAGAAATTGCTAAGGAACATAGGCCTCATGGACTAGAGCAAAATAAAGTGATTGCTAAAATGGGTGGACATGCTGCAAAGGTTGCTAGAGATGATATTGAAAAGAATTTAGGTAAAACAGTAATTAGCAATCAAAATAATCTTAACTATCAATATTTAGAAGAACAAGAAAAATTGGAAAATAAAAAATAAATATAGATGTAATTTTAAAGGGTGAAACAATATTGCTTACTCAAAAAAGTATGACTGAATTATTTGATGTGAATATTCCTGTAATTTCTAAACACTTAAACAATATATATAAAGAAAAAGAATTACAAAAAAATTCAACTATTTCAAAAATAGAAATAGTTCAAAAAGAAGGAGATCGCGAGGTTAAAAGAAATATAGAATTTTATAATTTAGATGCTATAACTGCTGTAGGTTACCAAGTAAACTTTAAAAAACAACGCAATTTAGAATATGGGCTACTAATGTTTTTAAAAATATATATCATCAATGGATGAATTGTATGAAAGATATTTAGAAGAAAATAAAAAATAATGCAAATCAAAATTTTTATAAGCAAACAATATATAAAGTTTGCTTTTTTAATGGTATAATTATTAAAATGTTAATATTGGTTGACAAATTTCCAACTCAAACAGGTAGATTGCAACTAAGATAAAATGTATAATTTTGAGTGTGAGGTGATAAGAGTGAATAGTTTAGGAGAAAGATTACTAAATTTAAGAAAGGATAAAAAATTATCGCAAGAGGAAGTGGCATATAAGTTAAATGTTACAAGACAAACAGTTTCAAAATGGGAAACAGATCAAAGTATGCCTGATTTTGATAAAGTTGTTCCTTTGTGCGAATTATATGGTATTACTCCAGATGAATTATTTATTGAATTAAAAGAAAAGGAAACTTCTAAAAATACTGAATTTGTAATTGATTTAGAAGAAGAAAAACAAAGGGCGAGTAAAAGAGCTAAAGGAATAGCTATCAGTGTTGTATTATATTTTTTGGGAGTTGTATGGATAATGATTTCAATTCCAGTTATGAATATAAATCCAATAGTAGCATCTGCTATATTTTTACTTATTTGTGCAGTAGCAACATCAATAATTGTATATGTATGTATTAGATATAAAAAAATAAAAACACCTGAAGAAACAGAAACTGATAAATTAGAAAATCAAATTTCAGATGTAGTAGCAATAATAGTTACTATTATATACTTAATTATTAGTTTTAAAACTATGGCTTGGCATATAACATGGATAATATGGATAATATATGGTTTATTTAATGAAATTTTAAAATTAATATTTATGTTGAGGAGATCTAAAAATGAAAAATAAAAAATGGATTATAACATTAATTATTATATTATCAATTATTATGATAACACTTTCTATATTTTTTATTAATTTTTTACAAAATGGATTTAAATTTAAAATTTTTAATATTAAATTACAAAACAGTAATGAATTAATACTAGATAAAACTTATGAAAAACAATTTAATAAGATTATAGTAGATTCAACTATAAGTGAAATTTATATAAAGAAGTCTGATATAAATAATATTAAATCTGTAATTTATGGTGAAAAAGATTATACTAAAGTAGAAACTAATCTTGATACTTTAACCGTTAAAACAACTGAAAAAAATTGTATAGGATTTTGTTTTAAACAAAAATCTGCAAAAATAGAAATATATTTGCCAGAAGATTTTAATGGAAATATTGATATAAAAAATAATTATGGTGATATTTTTATTGATGAATTTTTAAATGCTAATCTTGATATTAAAGAAGATTGTGGAGATGTTAAAATACTTGGTGGTAATGTCGTTAAAGTAGATAATAATTATGGTGATATAGAAATAGAAAAAGCTAATGTATCAACTATAAATGAAGATTGTGGGAATGTTGTAATTTCAAGTGTATTTGATACAACAGTAAAAAATAGTTATGGAGATATAAAAATTAAATCAGTTGATAATTATCTTAATCTTGAAAACGATTGTGGAGATATAGAACTTGATAATATTAATTTAAAAAAAGATTCTTATATTAAAGATGATTATGGTGATATAGAAATAGGTAATACAAATGAATTGTTTATTGATGCCAAAACAGATTTAGGAAAAGTAAAAATAAAAAATAATTATAATAAATCAGATGTTATTTTAAAAATAGAAAATGATTGTGGAGATATTGAAGTTAATAATTAAATAACATAAAAAAGCAAACAATACATAAAGTTTGTTTTTTATGTTACAATATTTAGCAATGAAAATAAATATATTATCAAGTAAAATCAATATAAAAATCTAAATGCAACTAAAAGTTGATAGTTTAAAATTACTTTCTCATATATAATTTATTGTGAAAAGGAGGTACTCTAAATGAAATTTGGAGATAATTTAAAGAAAATAAGAATTTTAAAAAAACTGTCACAAGAAAATTTAGCAGAAAAAGTTAATGTATCTAGGCAATCTGTAAGTAAATGGGAAACTGGAGATGCTTATCCAACAATGAATAATTTATTAGAATTATGTAAAATTTTTCATTGTAAAATTAATGATTTAGTAAATGATAGTATCATTGATATTGATTCACTTGGAGATGATGTTAAAACTAAAGTTGTAAGTTTAAAAAAAGAAGAACAAAAGAAAATGAAAGTATTAAGTAAAATCATTTCTGTAATATCTAAAATAGGAAGAATTTTTTGTTATGTTGCTATTCCTTTTATTTCTTTAATTTTAATTGTTTTGCCTTATTTAATTAATAATGTAGATGTAAAAGATAATAATTTAACTTTAAATTTGAAAAATAATAATATTAATATTTCAGAAAAAAATGATAAAGTAATATTAAAAGTTGGAGCATTTGTTTTAGCAGATGCTGATAAAGAATTTTTAAATACTAAAGTAGTTAATATATTTGAAAATAATAGTAAAGAAAAAATAATTGGCTATGTTGAAACTGGTTTTTCTAGTCTTTTAGTAGTAATTATTTTGACATCTATAATATTTAAACATTTAGAAACTTTATTTGATAATATTAATAAAGGAGAAACACCATTTACTTTAGAAAATGTTAATTTAATAAAAAGAATAGCTTGGAAAATGATTATAATAATCATAATTAATAATATTGGTGGAGGAGTGTTTGAATTATTATTGAGTACAAATCTAGATATTGAATTTGAAACTTATGACTTAGTAGAAATATTATTTTTATTTAGTTTAGCGTATATATTTGAATATGGAAGATTATTAGGCCTTGAAACTAAAGGTCAAATGTATGGTGATAGCAATGAATAAAGATAAAATAATAAGTGAATTAGTAATTAAATTAGATATAAGTTTATATAAAGCAACAGAAATATATAATATTTGCAAAAATATTGTTAGTAATGAAATAAAAGATAAATTAAAGCATCCATTTAAAAATCAAGATTAGTAACAAAAATTAAAAAATATTAAATAGTAGAAAATAAATCTACTATTTTTGTTTTATAAAAAATCAAAATTTGCTTGATTAAAAAAACAAAAAAATAATAAGGTCCAGTTGATAAACATACATTTGTTTGATATAATGCATATATGATAAAGGAGGCAATTTATGGATAAAGAAAAAATGTATTTAGTAAACAAAATATTTAATAATGAAACAATTAGAACAGTTTGGAGTAAGGATGAAGAAAAATATTTTATAAGTGTTGTAGATATAGTAGGTGTTATTTCAGAAAGTAATAATCCAAGAAATTATTGGAAAGTTTTAAAACATAGATTAAAACAGGAGGGAAATGAGTTGGTTACAAACTGTAACCAACTGAAATTAAAATCTCCTGATGGTAAATATTATAATACTGATGTTGTTGATATAGAAGGAATGTTTAGAATTATTGAGTCAATACCAAGTAAAAATGCAGAACCTATCAAGCAATGGTTAGCAAAACTTGGTAGTGAAAGAATAGATGAGACATTTGATCCTTCAATTGCAGTACAAAGAGCAATAGATTTATATAGATTTAAAGGTTATGATGAAAAATGGATTATAAAAAGAGTTAAAGGTATTCAAGCTAGAAAACAACTTACTGATGTCTGGAATGATTGCGGAATAACAAATTCAAAAGAATATGCAATTTTAACAAATGAAATATATAAAGAATGGTCTGGTATGACATCAAAAGAGTATAAATCTTTTAAAGGTCTTAGAAAAGAATCTCTAAGAGATAATATGACTGATATTGAAGTAGCACTTGCTGATTTAGGTGAATTAGCAGCTCGCGACATAGCAGCAAATGAGCATCCACAAGGCTTAAAAGAAAATATGAAAGTTGCTACACGTGGCGGTAAAGTAGCAAGTGCAGCTAGAATTTCTTATGAACAAGAAACTAAAAAATCAGCAATATCAAATGAAAATGCACTTAATTATCAGTATTTGGAAAATAAAAAATAGATTTTAAACAAATATATTATAATTTTAATGATAGTGTATAAATTAATTATAAAAAACCAAGGATTTAATCCTTGGTTTTTTAATTGTTATAAATTTTTAATGTTTTGAATATCTTTTGATAGTTCAGTAAATGTTTCACTATCTTTATAATATCTTCTGTCAAATAAAATCCAACCATCACTAGCATTTTTAACTTGTGGTAATATTTCTTCAGATAATTCTTCTGGATAATTTTTAACATCCTCAATAGCATTTTCTAGTTTAAAATCACCATTTAAATCATATATTTTTGCTTGTAAATCAGATTCTAATTTAGTTACGTATAATGTAAATTTTGCTTCTTTTGTTTGTTGTGCTTCAAATTCATCATATATACTTAAAAATTCATCTTGATTAATTAATCCCTCAGTAATACTTACTATTGATTGTCTACCATCACTATTTTCAGAAGAATTTATTGAAGCTTCATACATAGACTTAATTTTCTTTAGTTCTTTAATAATAATCATCTTAAATACTTTTTCCATATTTAAATCTATCTTTTTTTCAGAAGAAATTACTAATGATAAAACTAAACAACCATATACATGATCAGCTACTGATTCTATTTTATCATCAGGTATATTAACTTCTTTCCATCCAGTACGAATAACATTCTTTAATTTATTAGCTAGTAAGTAAAAATTAATAATATTTTTATTCATAAAATTTCTCCTCCTTTTTATATTTTATCACATTTATTTATAATTTAATACCATAAATAAAAAATAATTTATAATTAAAGTAATTTATAGTTCTAAGAAATGATGTTAATTATAATTCTTTGATGTTTATAAAGATTGCAGAATAACTAAATTAAAAGAATATGTAATTTTAACAAATGAGTATCCACAATTTAAAAGAAAATATGGTATACTATAGTATAATAAATAAAATAATTTAGTTATTTTTATATATAACTATTACATATATTAATGTATTTTCTATTAGTGAGGTGGCAATATGAATTGTATAATTTTTAGAATAATAATAATTATTTTATTAAAATTTGTATGTAATCACATAGGTAATCAAAAGATAAAATACTGTTATTTTATATTTTTCATATTAATTTGTATTTATCCAATTGAAAATAAAGTTTTTAAATTTAATTCTTCTGATAAGGCATTTAGTTATTATTATCCTACATCAAAAATATTAAAGAAATATGAATGTAATAATTATGTATATATAGTTTATGAACCACAAAAAAATAAGTTACCAGAATTTATGTATTTAATAAAAGAAGATGGAACTTGGAAAATTAATAATTTGATAACAAAAGGAGAAGTTATTCCTAAAATATTTGATGAAATATGTACTATGTATATTATTAAACCAAAAAAAAGTGATTCAATAGGTATTGCCGTCTATCATGATAAAGATGGATCTGATGGTGCGATATCAGATTCATTATCTTCCAATTTTGATAAATTCACTACTAATTTGGATGAAATTAGTGATGAAGATGTAGATGTAGTTATTTTAAAAAAGAAAGTAGATAAGGATTATACAATATATCTTAATGGAAATGAATATAAACCATTTGCTAATAAGTAGAAATTATAATATATATTATGATTTAAACAAAATTTGCTTCAAGAAAAAAATAAATAGGTATTTTATATACCTTTTTATTGTGGTATAATACTATTTGAAAAAAATGGTAATTTAAATAATTTATAATGAACTTGAATTTATAATTAATATTTTATATTATAAAAATGATTTTTAATTTAAAAGGAGATAGTATAGAACAATTATGAAGAGAATTATGGATGATAAGGATAGTAAGAAAATTTTTAGTTATGATAAAGATATAAATTTTGAGGAATTTAGTGACTATTTCAAAACATTTTCTAAAAAGCTATCAAAAAAATGGTTTTTGCCATTTACAATTATATATTTATTTTTAGCAGTACTTGTATTTATGTTTAAAAAGACATCCACATCCGATTTTTTCCTTGTAATATTTATATACTTTGTTATTATTTTTATAATTAAAATTGTTAAAATTTTAAATAATGAAAATCTAGCCAAAAAAATATATAATAAAAGTATTAAATCATTAAAAAATAAAAATAATATATTAGATTTTTATGAGGGATATCTTATAGTAAATATGTGTAATGGTGCTAAAAAGATTTATTATATGTATTTAAAAAAAATTATTGAAAATGATAAATACTTTTATTTAATTGATGATACACGATTACGAGTATGGTTAAATAAGGAGATACTTAATGATGAACAAATAGACTTCATTAGAGATATTAATATAGATATTTATGAGGATAGATGTAAAAAAAATTAAGTATAATTATTGTAATAATTATCTATTTTACTAATTCAAATTTCTTATTTATGAGAACTAAATAAGTTTGAGGGAGGAGAATATAAAAAATGGAAAAAATTATGGACAATGAAGGTAGTAAGAAAATTTTCAGTTATGATAAAGATATAAGTTTTTATGAATTTAAGGACTATTTCAAAACGTTTTATAAAGAAATTTCAAAAGAATTTCTTATGAAATTTACTATTTTATATTTATTTTTTATATTATCTGGATCTTCAAATGAAAATAACAATATATATGATTATTTATTAGTATTAGCATTGTATTTATTTTGTATTTTTCTATGGCTAGGACCTTCACATAGAAAAAAATATGAAAAGAAACAATATAAAAGGTATATTTATTTGGAAAAGGGAAGAAATAATGTCTCATATTTTTATAAAGAATATTTTATATCAAATGTTGGTACTTTTGCCAGAAAGATTTATTATATAGATTTAAAAAAAATTATTGAAAACGACAAATATTTTTATTTAATTTATGATACAAAATCACCAATATGGTTAAATAAGAAAGTACTTAATGATGAACAAAAAGACTTTATTAGAAATATTAATATAAATGTTTATAAAAATAAATGTAGAAAAGATAAAAAGATTTTAGAAAAAAATTAAATTTTTTCTTATTAAGATTAATATCATAATATATTAAAATGATATATAACAATAAACAAAATATTAATACTGTAAATATTAACATCAATTTACTAATTTTAGTATTTATGTCTGTATTAGTTTAATATAAAATAATATTTTAAAACTATTAATAACTTGCTATTTCTAATTTACAAATGGAATATTAAAATACAAGAGATATTTATATGAATTATAAAATTTCTAAAATAACAATGCCTATTTCTATCTTATCAATTGTTCTTGGATTTAGATATAAAAAAAGGAGATTAAATAGTGATAAAAATATAACTATTGGGGTAATAATGCTTTAATATTTTTCTTATTTAATAAAAAGTAATATTTAATTATAAACATATATTATGTTATAATTTTAATGATAATATTATTGTATAAATTAATTATAAAATAGGAGAGAGTGTTTATGAAATTAAAATATTTGATAATATTTTTATTAATTATTATTTTTGTAAGAATATTTCGATCTAATATTAATATATATAACAATTTATATGACAATTATGATTCTATTGCCAATTATGTAAATAATAATTATAAAGAATTAGAAAAAATATCTAAGAAATATATTGCAGGTGAAAAGGTAAAATATCCAGGTGTGATAGAATATATTACTGTTTGTGCTGAATATGAGTCTTATTGTACTAGTACAACTACAACTGTACACTTTACGACTAGTACAAAAGGATTAGTCCCTTCAGGTACAAGTATTGGTTTTTACTATTCAACAAATGATATTCCTGTAGGTTATGAAGGTGGATATGATAATCTAGAAAAAGTAGGGAAAAATAAATGGAAATGGAATGATGTAGGAGACAATCATGGAACAACAATAAAAATAAGAGATAATTGGTATTATTTTGATGCATCATTTTAATTTGATATAATGAAAGTAAAATATATATTTATTTAAAATATTGTTTGGAGGTAATTATGAAAAAAATTTTTATAGTGATATTTAGTATTTTTATATTTTTAACATTTTTTACAGGATGTAACCTAAATAAAAATAAAGTTGAATTTAAGGATGATTTTGGCTATAATACTCCAAGTGTTGTAACATATAAATTTATTGGTAAGTCAAAACATTTTGCATTTCATACAGGTAAGGCATATTATGGAAATGATAATTATCAATATTTATACATTAATAATTTTGAAAAAATTAATACGATTAAAGATGAAAAAAATATAATCAGTTATAAGATTTATGTATTATTTAATAATAAATCTTTAACTTCAGATGAAATGAATGAACTAAATGGAGATAAACTAGATGATAAAATAAAAAATTTTGAAGTTGAAGAAAGTGGAATAGCAGGTAATGCTGAATCAGATGCATTTTTAGAAACTAGTAAATATAACTTTAAAAAATATATTAAAGTAAAGATAAAATATTGTTTTAAAAATAATAAATGTGAAGAAGAACCTCTTAATATAAGTTACATAGAGTAAAGTATTATTAAATTTTAACTTTCGTAAATTTTAAAAATTAAGGACTTGACTTAAGTCTTTTTTCTTTTCAATAAATAAGGTATGTACACATATATTTTATTAAAAGATATTTATAGTTAAGATGCATATTTGGTAAATGCATTACTAACAAATTTAGATACAAAGTATGATAAAAAAATGTAAATCAAATAATGTAAATATTGCTATATTATTAAAAAATAATATAATATTGTTATAGTTGAAAGGAGTTTACTGGTTATGAAAAACAAAAACACACTAAAAAATGATTATATAAATGTAAATGGAATTAATATGTGCGTAGGAGATGATGAAAGTGGCAGATAGAAAAGATGTAAAATTAGAAAATCTAAATATTGATGGTTCGTTTGAAGGAGTAGATGTTAGTGATATTGATTTAAACAAATCTGATGAAGATAAGAAAGTGTCAGATAAAGAAGATGCTTATCTAGATCCTCAAACAGTAAAAGATGTAAAATTAGATAAAAAAACGTTAGAAAACCTAAAAGAAAATCTAAAACATATTCCATCATTTGAAGGGGCAGATGTTAGTGATATTGATACTAACAAAATTAATGAAGAAAATTATAGTGAACCAAAAATTAGAAGATAATATAACAAAAGCATTTTAAGAACAATAAGTAAAGTAAATATTTGACCTAATAATAGGTCTTTTTTTGTCGTTAAAAGATTGACAAAATGTTATTGAGGAGGGTATACTGATAATATATTTAATGATAAAGGTATTAGTAATAAGGATAATAGAATAAATAAGATAGGAAAAATAAATATAGAATGGTAAAACAAATGAAATATGATGTAAATTTTTGATTTGTAATTAATATTACTAACTAGATAATAGCAAAATTGAGGTATATGTTACTATTGATAGTGGTAAAACTTTTATATATGATATTTTCAACTATAAAGATGAATTTATGGTGAATAAATATTAAAAAAAGAGTGATTAGATTAATTATACTTATAATAATAGAGTTTTAGAAAGGAAATAATATAGTTTATGAGTAAAAAAATAAAGTTTATAATAATACCTTTAATTATTTTATTAATTACTTTTTTATCTTTTATTTTATTAAATAAATATAATAAATTAAAGGAAAAAAAACTAAATGAAAATAGGTATAATGAGATAAGAAAAAGTGTGGAAAAAGCAGTTAAATGGAATATAGGTGCTATGTATCCTAATTGTGAAATATCTGACGGTTTTAAAGATTTATCAGACATACACTATAATTCATCATTTTTAATAAATAATGGTTATTTAAAAAAAGAAGAATTATTAGATATAGATAATAAATCATATTGTGATGTATATGTAGATATAAAAACAGAGTATAAAGATAAATTAGATTATCAAAAAGATTGTAAAATTTACTATAAGATTTATTTAAAATGTAATGAATATGTAGATAAAGGATATATTAATTGGAATTAAGAATTACTACCAAAATAATAAGTTATTTAAACAGATCATAAATCTAATGACCTGTTTTTTTATACAATAAATTTAGATAGGGAGTATGATACTGATATGACATTTGAAATAAACTCATAATATAAAACTAAATATGAAAATAAATAGGTATTTTATATACCTTTTTATTGTGGTACAATATTATTGGAAATAAATAGTAATATATAATGTAATTGAATTTATAATTATATATTTTTAATGAATATGTATGGCTAGTTATAGCCATTTAGTAAGAAAGTTAGGAGATTAAATATGAAAGATTGTCATGTGCATACTAAAATAAGTCATGATGGAGTATCTACGATTAATGAATATATAAATATTGCCAAAGAAAAGGGAGTAGATGAAATAACATTTACTGAACATTATGATATTTATGATGGTTTAAAAACAAATTTAAAAACATTAGATGTTGAACATTATAAAAATGAATATTTAAAATATAAAGATGATACAAAATTAAAGACAAATTTTGGTATAGAAATAGGGCTTCAACCAGATATTTCAACACAAATAAGAGATATGCTTGAAAAATATGAATTTGATTTTATAATTGGTTCATCACATATAACATGTAAAAAAGATATGGCCATGGATAAAAGTTTTTTTGATGGACTTACAAGAAAAGAAGCATATTTAAAATACTTTAGGGAAGTACTAGAAAATATTAAGTTATATACTAAAGAATTTGATGTATATGGTCATCTAGATTATGTTGTTAGATATGGTGGATATAATATAAAAAAAATAGATTATGAAGAATTCAAAGAAATATTAGATGAAATACTAATTAATTTAATAAAAAAAGAAAAAGGAATAGAAATTAATACTTCTGGAATTAGATATGGTTTAGGTATGCCACATCCAAATATAGAAATATTAAAAAGATATAAAGAATTAGGTGGAAAAATAATTACAGTTGGGTCTGATGCACACAATGTAAAAGATTTAGCATCACATTTTAATATGGCATATGATTTGTTAGAATATGCTGGATTTGATGAAGTGGCTGTATTTCATAACAGAATTCCTGATTTTAAAAAAATAAAAGAGTTAAAAAAATAAGTTATTTAATTTAATATTTAAAAGATTTAAGTTTTCGCTTAAGTCTTTTTTCTTTTTCATAAATAGGGCATGTACACATATATTTTATTAAGAGAAGGTGAAACTTAGTGTTCTTTAAAGATATTCATATTAGAATTAGATTATTTTTTGTAATTGTTATAATACTTTTTTTAGTAATAATTGGAAAAGTTGTTTATATCCAAGTATTTGAATATGATAAGTTAAAAGAATTGTCATCAGATCTTTGGAGTCGTAATCTTCCTGTTGAGGGGAATAGAGGAATAATATATGATAGAAATAGCGTAATACTTGCAGATAATGTTACAACAACTAGTTTAGTACTTATACCAAATCAAATAAAAGAAAAAGATAGAGCAATAAAAGAATTATCAAAAATACTTGGTATATCAGAAGAAGAAATGAGTAAACATGTAAATAAAAAAACATCAATAGAAAGAGTTCATCCAGAGGGAAGAAGATTATCATTTGATATTGCAGATAAAATATCAGCATTAAATTTAGAGGGAGTATATTTAATAAAAGAATCAAAAAGAAACTACCCATATGATAAAAATTTATCACATGTTCTTGGTTATGTTGGTATTGATAATCAAGGTTTATCAGGACTTGAACTTCAATATAATGAATATTTAACTGGAGAATATGGTTCAATAAAATATTTCTCAGATGCTAAAGGAAATAAGCTAAAACTAAGTGAAATATATGAACAACCACAAGATGGAGTTAATATGATGCTTACTATAAATAATGAAATACAAATGTCTGTTGAAAGAGAATTAGATAATGCTGTTATGAAATATAATGCAGAAAAAGCATTATCAATAGTTATGGATCCTAATTCAGGAGAAATACTTGCTATGAGTTCAAGACCTAATTTTTCACCTTCTAATTATAAAAAATATACTATAGAAGAAATAAATAGAAATTTACCAATATGGATGAATTATGAACCAGGATCAACTTTCAAGATTATAACACTTGCAACTGCACTTGAAGAAAACTTAGTTGATTTAGAAAAAGAACATTTTTATGATGGAGGAAGTGTTAGAGTAGCAAATGCAAAAATAAAATGTTGGAAAAAAGGGGGACATGGAGATCAAACTTTTCTTCAAGTTGTTGAAAATTCATGCAATCTTGGTGTCAATACAGCAACACATACAAATTTGAAGAAAATGCTTTAAATAACACAAAAAACCATACCCAAATTGATGTTTGTTCTACCTTTAATTTAGTTTATAATAATGTATCTTACATAAATAATGAGGATATTAAAATAGATAATTCTGTAATACAAATTATTTCTAACAAAAAGGATAATACTAAAAAAATCAATAATAAATTATTTAATATAGATACTAATACTTATGAAAATATAATATATAATAAAAAACAAATTGCTATTGATTTATTAAATAGATTAGATTCTTCTATAATGGCTATCAGTAAAAATATTATAAAGAATTATTTGATAAAAAATATCGTTTATAAATTAAATAATAGAATTGCTGAAATACAAGTAAATCAAAATAACTTATTAGTATCTTTTCATAAGGTTGCTAAACAATTTGATATTGAAAATAAGTTAATAGATCGTAAAGGATATGAAAATAATAGTATATGCTATTCTTTAAATGTTGAAGATATTAATAGTTGTGATTATGCAACTAAAATTATTGAAAATATGTATAACTTTTTTACTACCCCACAAGAAAGTTTAAGTAATAGTTTATTCAATACTTTAAAATTTAAAATTAGTACATTAAGCACTTCTATAAGTAACCATACGACTAATAAGGGATTAATGTTTAAAGGAAAAAGAAATTTTGTATTATTATCAAAAACAAATTATGGTGTTTATGTTAGGTTATTAAATGTTGCTAATTCAAATAATGAGTTAGATGTTGTTACTAGAAAAAGTTATGAGCCACTATGTTTATCATACAAAGTTAAAAATAATGATGATATTGATACATTATTTCCTTATATCAAAGAAAGTTATGAGATGTGCAATATTAACCCAATTGATTTAAAATATGAATTTTACAAAATCTATCAAGTTTAATAAGCAGATTTTACTACTTATTTTTTATACAAGTGTTAAAGAAAAATATTCATAATTTTATTAATTGATTAACTATGTTTATGATTTGACATTTTTTTCAAGAGAGGTAACATGCAATTAACTGGAGGTATGAAAATGAAAAAAATTGATAAATTATACTTAGAAGAGGATAAAAAAATTAGAATATTACATGAATCATATCTTTTGGCTGACTTATTATTCTTAAATTATAAATACCCCAATAGTCATTATTACGGCAATTCTATTGATAGTATTTATAATTCTATTCATGATAAAATAGTTTTAAATAAAAAAGATGAAGAAAAAATAATAAATGATGCTTTGATACTATTAAAAATAAAATATAATATACAAGATATTTTTAATAATTGAGTATAATATTAAAATGTTAATTAATACATTATTATTTATGGGTTAAACAATTATTATAAAGCAAATTTTAAACATTTTTACAAAAACATCCATAAAAGGTAAAAATTGACAAAAAATAAGTCAAAAAATGTAGAAAAAGAAAAAATTCAACTTAAATTGTCAATTTTACCAATTTTATATAGTATTTAATATATTTAAAATTATAAATACTATAATAAAAACTTATGAAAAATTTTATGTATAAGAAAAGAAAATATTTTTCTTTTTTTTTATGTAAGAGCGCCACCTATTATTAAATTTTTAAATTTGATAATAGGAGGTATATATGAGAAATAATAGAAGAAAATCAAAAGATAATCCATATTTGATTGAACAAATTGGTAAAGAATATTTTGTAAAATTTAAAAATACCATAGGAGAAGAAATTGTAATGCCAATAAGTTATGAGATTTTTAATTCATTTGATAAATTTGAACTGGAAGATATATCACAAATGCATAAATTTGAACGTCATATTGAACATTCTATAATCTATGAAGAAAAGTTATATTGTAGAGGGGTAAGAAAGGAGCAGTCAATATTAGACTATTTAATTAACAAGGAGTTAATCGAAGATTTATATCAAGCAATACATAAATTATCAGTAGTACAAAAAAGAAGGCTAATATTATACTATTTCTATGATAAAACTTTAGAACAAATTTCTAAAATTGAAAGTTGTTCTATTCATTCTGTCTTCGTTTCAATAAATCGTTCTATAGATAAAATAAAAAAATTTTTAATTTATAGTGTAAAAAATTGACTTTTAGTGGGGAAACAATTGAAGAGATAATTTTCTCTATCCATTTGTTTCTTTTTTTATATTGTCTAGTGAAAATCCAGAAACAAATGCTTTATTTTAGAGTTGTTAAATTTAAAATGAAAGGAAGGGATAATATGAATTTAACAGATCAAATAAAACAAGGACAGGATAGTATACTTATTGGCGATGCACTTAGTATGGCTATAATGTCAATGAAAATATGTCCAATGGAAGGAGTAGTAGCACCTGATAGTAATGAATTAATTATAAGTGTAGGAGATTCATATGCGGGATTAATGTCACCAAAGGGTAAAATATATAACTATGTTTATAATATTTCTAAGCCATTATGCTATAGTGAAGATCATTATGGTGAATTTCATCAAGAAATAAATATCATAAATAATGAACCACAAATGAGAGCATATATAGAATGGTATGATGATGGTGTAAATACAATTGAAGAATTAGAACCAATTAATCTTATATTACATCAAGGATATAATATAATAAAAACAAATTATCAAAATGTAGAATTAGAAATGCTTTATCCAAGAAATAATGATTTTAATAAAAATTTTATAAATACAACATTTTATAATATGAATAAAAAAATTAATAATGAACTTTCAATAAATGATTTATATTTTAAAGATGCATTTACAAAAATGGGAGATGAATTAAATTTAGAAGTAGATAATTTAAATGTTAAATGTATTACATCAAAAAATAATAAATTTAGTCTTGATAGTGATGGTAATTTAATTGTTAACAGCATTACTACAAATAGCGATAATATATCAGGTAGTATTAATCAAGACGAAATATGTAATTTTATTTATCCAGTAGGAAGTATTTATATGTCAGTAAATAATATTAATCCATCTACATTATTTGGTGGTACTTGGGAACAATTAAAAGATAGGTTTTTATTGGGTGCAGGTAGTACATATGGTAATGGTGATATAGGTGGAGAGGCTTCTCATCTTTTGACTATTAATGAAATGCCAACTCATACACATGGTGTTAATTTTGATCAACTATGGTCTTTTGGAGGTACAACAAGTTTAGCAACAACATCTGGAGGTCCTTATGGTGCAGCAGGTTATATTCATAATACAGGAGGATCTCAACCACATAATAATATGCCACCATATTTAGTTGTTAATATCTGGAAAAGAGTATCATAAATATAAAATTATGAAATATTTCAATAATTATAAAAACCTCTTGTTGGAATTTAATATATTAGTTGAAAGATTAAATATTATAAATGAATATGAGGAAAAGTTATTAAAAGAAAAAAAAGAAATAGATGATTTAATAAAACATCAAAGTAAAACTATAAAACAAATTGAACAAAATATAGATCAATTAAGTGGTATAGAAAATAAATTATTTAAGGAAATAGTTATAAATGGTATTAATGTATCTAAAGCGATTGAAAAAGTTGCTGAAGAAGAACAAAAAGATGTATCTACATTATGGAAAAACTATTATCCTAAAGTGAAATATAAGATAGATCAATTATATGTTAAATAATAAATGTAAAGATAAAGGAGGAAAATATGAATCAAATAGAAATTATTGGTAAAAGAAAAAAAAGAGAAAAACATTTTTTACAAGACGATGGTACAATAGTCGCAGAAATGTATAATGAAAATGTCCATTTTCTTAAAAATGGACAATATGAAGAAATAGATAACACTCTTATTTTAAAAGACGATTATTATATTAATAGGAATAACGAATATAGTGTTAGTTTTGCATCAAAATCAAGATCCAACATAATAAAATTAGAAAAAGAGAAACATTATATTTATTTATCATTAGATAAATTTAATGATTTTAATGTTGAATATATAGATTTTAAAAATAAACTTAATAGTAAAATAATATATCAGAATGTTCTTAAAAATATAGATATATATTATGATATCACTCCATCAAAAATCAAAGAGAATATAGTTATTAATAATCTAGATAATGAATTAGATAAACTTGTATTTAACATTGAAACTGATTTAGTTTTAAAAACAGATAATAATGGAAGCATAAGAGCAACATATAATGGTGAAGACGTATTTATTTTTGATTCACCTTATATGATTGATAGTAAAGGAAAAATTAGCAATAAATTAACTTATAATTTAATAAAAGATGAAGAAAAATATCAATTGTTTATGTTTATTGATAAAAAATGGTTAGAGTCAAAAGCAATATATCCAGTTATTATAGATCCAACAATAACAAGTTATAGTGAGAATGATAACGTTTATGATACTTTTATATATCCAGGAGATACAAATATTAATAGAAATAATTTACCTTATTTAAAAGCTGGTGTAGAAAAAGTTAATGGTAATGATGTAATAAATAGAACTCTTTTAAAATTTAATTTACCTACAATAGGTACAGGGAGCCAAGTTGTAAAAGCAACATTAAATTTGACGGATTACCCAGATATTTTTCATAATTACGAACATGGTAGTGTAGATTTTCATAGAATAACTCAAGACTGGGATGAAACTACTGCAAACTGGGATACAATGAATAATAAATATGACAGTAGAGTAGAAGGTATGTGCATTTGTAATAGATTATATTATACAGATGATGATGGTGTCATTAATTATGTAAGTAGTTCTTCTACAGATATAACTTCTCTAGTTCAAAAATGGTATACTAATCTTCCTAATTATGGAATAATGTTAAAAACAAGTGAAGAAATATATAAAACTGATGGATTTCCAATGTTTTTTTCAAAAAATAATGCTATAACAAGTGGTTATAATCCAAAACCATTATTGATAGTTACATACAGAAATCAGAATGGCTTAGAAAATTATATGGAGTATGAAATTCAAGAATTTACAAAAGGAAAATCATATCATAACATCTATAATGGAAATCTTACTCAAATTTTTGAAATAGGCTTAATAAAAAATAGTAAAATGCCATTAAATTTAAATCTTGTTTATAATACAAATGATGTAGTTTTGAAAAATAATATTGGATATGGAAGAGGTTATAGATTAAATTTTTATCAAACTATTAAAGAAGAAAAGATAGACGAAAAAAATTATATAGAATATACTGATGAAGATGGTACACTTCATTATTTCTTAAATGAGAAAACATCAATTGAAGATGATAATTTAAAAACAAATAATACTGGTAATATATACTACGATGAAGATGGTCTTGATTTGAAAATAGAAATTACTGATGACAAATATGTAATGTATGATAAAAGTGGTAATCAGATGATATTTGAAAAATATAAAGAAGTTGGATATTTAACAGAAATAAAAGATATAAGTGGTAATATTAGTACAATTCTTTATGATGCAGAATATAAAAAAATATTAGGTATAAGAGGTTGTGAGGATCAATACATTAATATAATTTACAATAATAATTATATATCAATTATCAGTCCACTTCATACAGTTGAATTATCTTATTTAGATAGTGATATTTTAAGTAATATAATATATGAAACAGGTACAGTTTATATTTTTCATAATGAAAATTATTTAGTTTCGGGTATTAGAGGCTTGAATGGAAAAGGTTTTGATTATGAATATTATAGTGAAATTCCATATAAGTTAAAAAAAGTAACTGAAATTGGGATTGATGATATTATTGGAAATTATTATAATGTTGAATATGGATTTAATACAACATCTGTTATTGATTCAAAAAATAGAATAAAAACAATAGCATTTAATAACTATGGTAATCCAATATGTATATCTAGTTTAAAGTCCAGTAATGATATTACCAATGCATATGGCTATAATGTTGAATATGGTGAATCTATAAATGGATATAATGTATATAAAAATAAATTATTAAGTAGTATGATACCAGTAAAATATGTTAAAAATATTCTTAAGGATACAAGTTTTGAAAATAGTACGATTACTTTTTTACCAAATGCCTCTTCATCAGTAGAAATAACGGAAGAATATGCAAATTTAGGATCTAAAAGTTTAAAGTTTAGATCAATTGATGGTTTAAATCCAGCGGAAATATCCCAAGAAATTAAAGTTACTAAAGGAAAAAGTTATACATTCAGTGCATATATAAAGACAATTTCTTC
The DNA here is from genome assembly GCA_947629025.1 of uncultured Bacilli bacterium. GTDB lineage: Bacteria > Bacillota_I > Bacilli_A > RF39 > UBA660 > CAG-433. The sequence goes on from CANRCC010000010.1 coordinate 45,604, forward strand.
TGAGTATTCTGTAAATTTATGTATAGGTTATTATGATGAAAATGGTGATTTTATAAAAATGTTAAGTGATTGTACAACAAACGAAGATGATGATTTTGAAAGATTAGATGCAACAATTTTTTATTCAGAATCATCTTCATCAAATTTAATATTAAAAATTTGTATGAATGGGGTAGGAACTTGCTTTATTGATAATGTTCAACTTGAGGAAGGCGAGGTAGCGAATAATTATAATTTAATAGATAACTCTGATTTTTCAGATGGATTTAATGATTGGAATTTACAATCAGGAGAGAATTATCCAGTGTCTAATATATTTAACATTGTTAATATTGATAACCAAAATGCATTAAAAGTCAATATGTTCACATCTAATGGGAGTAGTTTATCAAAGAAATTTAATATAAGTGGTAAAGCTGGTGATCATTATGTATTATCATTTTGGTATAAAAATAAAGGTTTAAATGGAGTATCTTTATTTGAAGAAGGCCCAATAAATGGCATTAGTATTACATTCTATCCTGATAATGATACAGGTTTTGGTGGAGATACAATTGAAAATTATACATTAAATCCTGGTGAGGATCAATGGCAATTTTTTATACATGATTTTTATGCTGATTATGATTTTAAAAATTTTGAACTAGACTTTTATCAAGTATTTAATGGAAATGAATTTTATATAACAAATATTAATTTCTTTAAGGATGTTAGAAGTGTCAGATATGATTATGACAGCAATGGAAATCTAATAAAATCAAAAAATTTAAATAATCAAATAAATGAGTTTAATTATGATAAAAATAATCAACTTGTTAAAATGACTGAATATAAGGGTGCAAATTTTCATTATGAATATGACAATACTATAATAGATAGATTACTTAGGGGTGTATCGGGTACTGGAATTTCAAATGAAATGGAGTATGATGAATATGGTAATCCAATAATATCTAGAATTATTGACAGGGGTCAAATGATTACTGCAGAGAGTGGAATTTATAAAATAAGATTAAAAGGAACAAATAGAGCATTGAGATTATTTAATCATTCTATATTATTAGTTGATGATATACATGGTCACGATAAATGGAATTTAGAAAAAGTAATCGTAGATGGTAAAGATTATTATAAAATATTCCATTCTATAATAGATGATAGATATTTAACAAATAGTGATGAGAGTATAGTTTTATCAGCATATCAAGAAGAAAAATCATTATTTGAATTAGAAAAACAAGATAATGGTAGTTTTCATATAAAAAATAAATCAAACGATAAGTATATAAAAAATGATAATAATTTTATAGTTTTTGACAGTTTAATAGATGATGATGAAAATTTCGAATTTTATTTTGAATCTATTACAAATGGATTGTTTATTGAAAACTCTGCTCAATATACTTCAGATGGAAGATTTATTGAAAAAACTATAGATACTAATTTTAAAGAAATTAATTATGATATAGATCCTGTGACTGGTAATATAAATTCCATAACGAATTCTAAAAATCAAATAACACATTATAATTACGATAATGATGGCAAAATCATTTATATAATGAACAATGATAGAAAAGTTAGTTATGAATATAATAACAACAAAGTTTTAAGTAAAATAATTCAAGATGATAGAGTTTATAGTTTTGAATATGATAAATTTTTAAATGTTAAATCAATTAAACTAGGTGATAGTGTAATTTTAGTAGATAAAACTTATGAAAATAACAATGGTAATTTGTTATCAATTACTTATGGCAATAATCAAACTATTAATTATGAATATGATGAATTTGATAGAATTAGTAAAACGATAAAAGGTGATGATACGTATAGTTATAAGTATAATAATAATGGTGATTTAATAAAAATAATATCTAACAATGATATTATAAAATATACATATGATCTAGCTAAAAGACTATACGAATATCAGAATAATAATTTTAAAATAAAGTATAATTATGATGTAAATGATAATGTTATTTCAAAAAAATATTCATTAGATAATATTAATCATACAATTAATAATATTTTAAATGAAGATGATTCTGTAATAAAGACAAGTATTGATAATGATGAAATAAATTATAATTATGATGGCTTAGGAAGACTAGTAAGTAGTAATATAAATAACAATTATGAAACAAAATATCAATATATAACAAATGGTAAGAGAACTTCAACGATGGTTAAAAGTATAAGTAATAATGGTGATAAATATACGTATAAATATGATAGTTTAAATAATATTACACATATTTATCACAATGGTGTATTAGAAAATGAGTATTATTATGATGAATATAATCAATTAGTAAAAGAAAATAATTATATTACTAATAAAATTGTACAATACGAATATGATAATTTAGGTAATATATTATATAAAACAGAATATGAAATAAATACAAAAAATAAAATAAATCAAAATAAATATGAATATAATAATTTAAATTGGAAAGATCAATTAACTAAATTTGATAATATAGCAATTAATTATGATAATTTAGGTAATCCGATATCAATAGGAGATAATATAAAAATAAGTTGGATAAATGGTCGACAAATGAATAGTTATGTAGATTCAAAAAACGTTATTAATTATAGATATAATAAAGATGGTCTAAGAATAAGTAAAATAATTAACAATAAAGAAACAAAATATTATTTAGAGGGTGAAAAAATAGTACTTGAACAAACAGATGATGATGTGTTATACTATTTATACGATGGAATAGGAAACATAATTGGTTTTGAATATAAAAATAATAGATATTATTATATAAAAAATAATCAAAATGATATTATTGCTATTCTAAATAATAATTATAATATTATAGCAAAGTATATATATGATTCATGGGGAAATATTATATCTATTACTGATGAAAATGGTATTGATGTGTCTGATAATATCAATCATATAGCAAATATAAATCCATATAGATATAGAAGTTACTATTATGATAAAGAAACAAAATTATATTATTTGAACTCTAGATATTATAATCCAAAATGGTGTAGATTCATAAATACAGATAGAATTATAGATAATGAAAATTCCATCCAAGGTAATTTATATGTATATTGTGCAAATGATCCTATTAATAAAGTTGACTTAAGTGGTAGTTCATTCAAAAGTTTTATAGGAAAAGTAGTTAAAGCAGTAAAAAAGATTGCTAAAATAGTAAAGAATGTTGTTGATAAAATAGTATCATCATCAAAAGTGACAAGAACTAGTCATTCTTCAGGTACTAAAGGTTTTATTGTAAAAGTAGAAGATATTAAAACTAAAGATATTATAACATCTAAAACAGGTAATGATGATAGTCTATTTAAGATAATAGAATATGATAGACCATTTGATATTAATGATCTTAAAAGTATTATAAATATAGATAGTTTATTAATTTCGACTAATAATAGAATCTTTGATGTAGGTTTAGAAATAGGTAATGGATGGGCAGTTGACTTTTCTTGGAAACAAGATAGTGGAAACGGAGTACTTTCAATAGGTGCAAACTTATTTGGACAATTTTTCATCGACGTTGGACATGCAGGAGAAGTAAAAAATAATATTCAAAAAACGAGTACTACTAATGTTAGTATCAATATATTAATATTAGCATATGCATTTGCCCATATTACAGTACCAGAATTTGATGTTTCAAAAATATTAAAATCTATTTTTTCTAAACCAAAGCTGTCATATTAAAAATAAAGAGGTGGCAATATGAATTATATACTTTTTAGAATAATAATAATTATTTTATTAGAATTTGCATATAAGCACATAGGTAATCAAAAGATAAAAAACTTTTATTTTATATTTTTCATATTAATTTTTATTTATCCAATTGAAAATAAAGTTTTTAAATTTAATTCTTCTGATAAGGCATTTAGTTATTATTATCCTACATCAAAAATATTAAAGAAATATGAATGTAATAATTATGTATATATAGTTTATGAACCACAAAAAAATAAGTTACCAGAATTTATGTATTTAATAAAAGAAGATGGAACTTGGAAAATTAATAATTTGATAACAAAAGGAGAAGTTATTCCTAAAATATTTGATGAAATATGTACTATGTATATTATTAAACCAAAAAAAAGT
>CANRCC010000011.1 GCA_947629025.1 uncultured Bacilli bacterium
CTATATAAAAAATATAAAAAAATATATAGAAAGGAGGCAGTAAAAAATAGTTGACAATAAGTTTTAAAAACCGACCATTTAGTATATAAAGTCCTTATGATTGAGGACTTTTTTTTATATCATGGTCCAACATTATTTCATCAAAGATATAGTCTAAATAATCTTTATGTATGTTAAAACATGTACCATGATCATATATTTGTCCTATTCTTTTACCACTTTTAAATGTACCAATAGAAAAAGAAATTCTAACATAGCCTTTTTCAATGGCCATTAAAAATTTAGAAAAATCGGTTAATTTATAAAATTTATAACTGGTAAATTTATAATAAATTTCTCCAAGTTCATATTTTCTATCACCTTTCACCATTAACAGATAGTTTAATTTTCTTTCTAATTTTTCTTTTATTATATCAAATGACCAAGAAATATTATTATCAATAATATCTCCATTGTTATTAAATATTAATAACAATATTTTTTTATTTAAGTAATCAATTTTTAATTTGCAAAATCTATCTTTACCGATAGAAATTTTTTTTGAAGCGTATAATGAAACATTAAATGATTTAAAACCACTAGAATCTATTGTATATCCGTATGTTTCATAAATTCTTTTAATTTCAAATAAATAACTATCTGGTGTTGCACAAAACAAACTTATATAATTTTCTCTTTTTGATATTTTTGTTTTGATTTCTATTCCCATATAATCAGCAATCTCAAAATTATTTATTGGAATATTGAGTAGCTGTTCAAATAGAAAGCCCGCAGAACCATTTCCTTTTTTACTACTTTTTATCCAATTTTTTTCAATTATTTTATCGCAATTAAATTTTAGTTCGTATAAATTATTCATAAGCACCTCCATAAGATATATAAGCCATAAACCATAAAAAAACCTCTAAAAAAATATAAATTTTGTTAATTTTATGGAAAAAAATCAAAATATCGTCTTATACTAGGTGTATATAAATTAAAAATTTAAGTATACTTAAGTTATGGTGATGTTATGATAAAAGAAGGAAAAACAAAAGAATATGAAATTAGAGAATATTTTTCATTAAATCTAAAATGGTATAGATTTAATAGAGGATATACTCAAGAAAAGTTAGCTGAATTGTCAAATTTAACCCCTAAATACGTTAGTGATTTAGAAAGAGGAAAGTTTTCTCCAAGTCTAGCAAAAATTGGTGCATTAGCAAAAGCATTAGACATTGAACCTTACCTTTTATTAAAGCCTGATCATATAGATGATGCAGAAAAATTGGCAAAAAGAATAAATAGTAGAATTCAAAAAAGTGTATTATAGAATAATATCAAATATATTTCATATACTAATTAAAGAAATTATGTTATAATAATCTTATTGGAGGAATATATGGAAAAAGAAGAAAAGAAATACACTTGTAATGAGTGCAGTGATAATTGTGAGTGCGATGAGCATTGTGATCATAATCACGATGGTGCTAATGATGGGCCAATAATTGTAGAAATGGAAGCATTAGACGGTGAAAAAGTAAAAGTAGAAATAGTTGCTACTTTTGATGATTCCGGTAAAACTTATGCTATAGCTAACGATTTAGGTAATAATGATAATTCTTATATCTTTGAGGTTAGAACAACTAAAGATGGTGATATGCTTATAAGCATTGAAGATGAGAAAGAATTTGAAAGATTATGCAAAGTTGTTGATGAATTATCAAATAACAGTTGACTTTTAAAAAAATATTATGATATAATCATCTTGCAATTGATTTTGCAAGATATTATGGGGCTTTAGCTCAGCTGGCTAGAGCATCTGCCCTGCACGCAGAGGGTCAGGGGTTCGAATCCCCTAAGCTCCACCAGATTGATACCAAACTCGGACTTTTATAGTTCGAGTTTTAAAAAGTTTAAATTTATGATAAAATATTTATGGATTTGAAATTGATATATTTGTCAATTTAGAAAACACACTTGCATATTGACAAATTAATATGCATGATGAGGAGGATAGTTATGGGTAATTTAGACTTTATGAGTAAATTCAAACCAGAAGCTAGATGTATTAAAGAATTTGAATATTGGATAGTTTGTATTAGAAAAAAACAAGCAACATTGGGAGATGCTGTAATTCTTCTAAAACGAGAAACACCATCTGTTGCTGATATGCTTCCAGAAGAAGGAGCAGAATTTCCTAAAGTTATTAAATGGTATGAAGAAGTATGTACTAAGAAATTTGGTGCTATAAAGTTTAATTATCTTATAATGATGATGAAAGATTATTTTGTTCATTATCATGCATTTCCAAGATATGACAAAGGTGTAAGTTTATTCAATATGGAATGGACAGATAGTGATTGGCCTGGAGCAATAAATTTTAAAGGTGGTATTGAACTTACTGAAGAAAAATTAAATGAAATAAAAAATTATATGACTGAATAAGAAGGTTGATTAAAAATAAAAAATATTATATTTAGACAAAGAAATTTATAAAATTATTTAAACAAATAGTTATAAAAAAGTTGTCGTACTCCTTCCTTTAGGGCACCAAAATGATACCAAACTCGGACTATTATAGTTCGAGTTTTAAAATGTTTGAAGTTATGGTATAATTGCATTTAAGATACAGGAGGATTAATATGCTAACTGATAATTTTGAATTAATAATTTTTAATTTAGAAAATAAAGAACATTTAATATTCCTTGATAAAATGATTAATTCACCAAATAGTGAACTAATAAGTAGTGATTTAAAAAGATTTGTTGAAAGAAATATTAAAAAAAATAAAGAAGACAATATAACAAATTGTTATATTGTTAAATATAATAATGAATTAATAGGATTATCTTTTCTAAACTATCATCCAAAAGAAAAAAGGAATAATGAAATCTTATTAGAAGAAATAGAGATAGGATTTGGTTTATTACCTGAATTTAGAGGAAAAGGATTAGGTTCATTATTTGAAAAAGAATTTAGTGAATATTTACTTAATTTATATCCTCAATTTAATGAGATAGTTGCAAGAGTCGAAGAAGATAATATCAGTTCTATTAATGCACTAAAAAAGGCAGGATTTGAACGTTATAAAGATGATGAATATCATTATAAAAAAAATAGATATGAGCATTAAAATGAATAATAAAAAGATAGAAAAATGTAGACTTTTAAAAATTGTTATTTATTAAAATGCTTATTTTTATTATTTATGTTCAATACGATTCCTAATATCATCATATAACTAAGTAAACTTGAACCGCCATAACTAATAAAAGGTAAAGTAATACCTGTAATAGGAAGTAAGCCAATATTCATACCTATATTTTGTACTTGTTGAAATATTAACATTGCAATAATACCAGAAATTATATATTTATATTGATTATCAGAATTTATACCTACTCTAATTATTTGCATATCAAAATATATAATTAAACTTATCAATATTATACTTCCAAAAAATCCAAAATTTGAAGAAAAAACAGAAAATATAAAATCAGTTTGTGGTTCTGGGAAATAAATTGGCGTATTATTTAAACCATATCCAAATAAACCAGCACTACCAGTTGCCGCAAGCGCATTCGTAAGTTGCATTCCAGATCCATCTGACCAGTCTAATAATCTATCCATTCTGTAGAAAAAGTTTGTACCAAATATATCTATAAATAAGTCTTGTTTAACGAAAAATAAATATAAAAAAGCTGCAAGTAATATTGCTATAATTCCAAAGAATGATACGAACCATCTATATCTTATTCCATATATAAAAAGCATAATAAAAGTTATTGAAAAATATATAAATACTATACCTGTATCAGGTTCTAAAAATGTAAGAATTGCAGGTATAAGTGTTATTATAAGACATTTAAAAATAACTCTTATTTCATTTTGAAAATTCTTCGATAAATTTTTTTTACTATTTTCATCTAAAATTTTTGCTATTTCAAGAATTAAAAATATTTTCATAAATTCACTTGGCTGAATTGATCCAATTCCAGGAATATTAAACCAACACTTCGCACCATTTGATTCGGTACCAAAAATTAAAACTAAAACTAAGGTTAAGATACCAAATATATATAGTATGTAAGAATATTTATATAAAAAGTTACCCTTAGATTTACTAAATAAAATTAGGCATATATATCCGAGAATATACCACAATATTTGTTTGATAAAAAGATTATTATATGATTGAGATAACATTTTTTGTGAACTATATATTGAAATAATACTTACAATTGTAAATAAAAATAAAGGAATAATTAATTTTAAGTTATCTTTCCATTTTATGCTTACCATATAAATCACCATTTTTATTATAGACAAAATAATGGTAAATATTTGTCTTTTTATGCATAAAATTAATAAAAAGGATGTGAATTTATGAGAAAAATTTTGCCAAGTTTATACAAGGGTAAGGTAACGAGTACTAGTAAAAATCAAAAACAAGTAATATTAAATAAAACAGAAGATAATCATAATGAAGATTTAGAGGAAAAATCTACAGGTAAGAGTGTTAATAAACAAATAAAAGATATATTTAATTCACCAGGATATGTATATAAAGCGAATGTTTCAATTACAATGAATGATGGAGAAATAATAAAAAAAACTATCATTGGGAGAACCAACAATAGTCTTATAACAATGGATGACGAACTTATAGATGTCAATAAAATAACTCAAATTGATTTTCTTGATTAAACATTTTCTATAAATGTATCACCCAAACATCTTATACTACATATACATTCTAGATTCATTGTAAAGAATGATTCTGTAGCAGTATAAGTGCCATCTTCGTTTGCTATTAAAACTCTAAATGTTGCACAACAATTATCTATTTTTTCTACTCTAAATACTGTAGAAGTAGCAGTAGGATCTACAACTCTTTGAGTAGGTGCACTCCATGGAGTTACTCCATTACTCATACAAGTATATAGCATTACAGGTCGTGTATTGTAGTATAGACATGAGAATTGTCCTAAACTAGGTTTATCACAACTTTCTATACAATCTTCTTCTCTATCAGCATTTTTTTGTAGTAAATAAATAACTTTTAATATATCACTAATACAATTGCAATTATTTTTACACATAATGTCTTCCACCCCTTTATTATATTTTCTATTATAGAATATTCATTCATTAGTTAAAAGTGTAGGTATTTGCTTGTTTTTTTGATAAAATATAGTATAATTATAATAGGTGATAAAAATGAGTTTTAATTATCAATATTTAATAATTTTAGCAGTGCTTTTATTTATAGTAATAATAGTATTAAAAGCAAACAAGAAAGATTTTCATATCGAGGCTAATAAATTAGTCGACTATTTAGGCGGAAAAGATAATATTATTGCTATGGAAGTTAATATGTCAAGATTCAAAGTTACAGTAAAAGATGTTACAAAGGTAAATAAAGATGCAATTCAAAAATTAGGTGCTAAAGGTATTGTAGAAATTGAAAATCAGTTAAAGATAATTTTAGGACCAAATGCAAAAAATTTATTAAAATATATAGACGATTTAAAACGATAATCTTCAAAAAGTATCGTTTTTCTTTTTTTTTCGACATTTTTTGTATATAAAATTATATAAAATGTTAAAAAGGAGGAATAAACAATGTATTATAAAGAACTTATAAATATAATAATATTATTATTTCCATTAACATGTTATATAATATATCTTGGACAAAATAAATATAGTAGTAGAAAGGATAAGCAAAACAAAGATTTATTTTTAGACTTAGCACTTTTAACTTCGTTATACTTATATATAAAGTATGTAATTAACACTAACAATTATAATATGATAATTTTAATGAACATTCCATTACTTATATCAATCATAAAAGAAAGAAAGGTAACTACTATAATATTGTCAACCTTTATAATAATAACTTATCATTTATATTTTAATTATGGAATAATACATTTATTATCTGAATATATATTATATTATTTATTATGTAACATGACTAAGGATAAGAAAAATATAATAAAAATTGTCTTATATTTTACTATAATAAAAATATTTATACCAATATTATATACATCGCAAATAATTATAGCAGATAGATTAGTATTTTTAATATTATCAATTCTTGTACTGTATTTATTCCAAATTGGTGAATCTATTATGGATATGAATTTGGATATAAAAAAGTTGAAAAAGGATAAAATAATTAATGACTCAATATTTAAGATAACTCATGAAATTAAAAATCCAATCGCAGTATGTAAGGGTTATCTTGATATGTTTGATGCAAATGACATAGAAAAAAGTGAAAAATATTCTAAGGTAATAAAAGATGAGATTGAAAGGACACTCGAATTATTAAAAGATTTCTTAAATTTCTCAAAAATAGATATTCAAAAAGAAGAAATTGATATATCAATGTTATTAGATGAAATTTATGATAAATTTTGTAACTATATTCAAGCATCAGGTATAAATCTTGAATATCAAAATATAGATGATGAAATATATGTTGATGGTGATTATAAAAGATTAAAACAAGTATTAATAAATTTAATAAAAAATTCAATGGAGGCAATAAAAGAAAAAAATAATTCAAATGGTAATATAAACTTAACTGGAAAAATAGAAAATAGTGATTATGTAATAACATTACTTGACAATGGTGTTGGAATTGATTCAAATACAATGAAAGATATATATAAACCGTTTTTCACGACAAAACAAGATGGTACAGGTTTAGGAGTATGCTTTAGTAAAGAGGTAATAGATGCGCATAATGGAGATATAAAATATTATACAGATTTTGGAAAATGGACAAAAGTTATAATTAAGTTACCATTAAAAAATAGTGATTAACCAATCACTATTTTGAATTTAATCTATAAAAATTAATTGAAGGCCTATTAAATAATCTAAAATCATAATTAGATGTTCCAATTCCACTTGATATATACATATCTGTATTATCTAATTTATAATATGGTTTATAATATTTTTTTGCACCATTTGGCGTATATAATGCACCATAAAAAGGTATAGTTACTTGTCCGTTATGAGAATGTCCTGAAAGAACTAAATCATAATTATAATCTTTTATTTTGTCATATACATCAGGAATATGCATAATATTTATTTTATATGTAGGTAATTCATTTTTAAATAATTCTTCTAAATATTTCAAATCACTTTTATAATTTGTTCCAGATAATAATATACTTTCATTTTGTTTACTAAGTATAATTTCATATTTATCATCAAGATTAGAAAATTCAGAATTATTAAATATATCCGCATAATTATCATATAAAATATCATAATTACCAGTTACATAATATTTACCATATGTACTATTAATACTTGATAATACTTCTATTATTTGATTTATTTCATCATCTGATAATTTTGTATTCTTATCAAAGAAATCTCCCGTAAATACCACAATATCTGCTTTTAATAAATTTATTTCTTTAGCTACATATTTTAAATTTTCAATGTTTGTTGTTCTTCCATAATGAAAATCAGAAAAATGCGCAATTTTAAGTCCATTAAAAGATTGAGGTAATTTCGTATTTTTTACGTTATATTCCTTGGTAATTAGCCCAGACGTTCCAACATATCTTGAATAAATTACGATTATTATACAAATTAGTATAATCAAAAAAAATAACTTTCTAATAATGCCACTCTTTTTTTTATCATCTTCAATTATTTCATCAAAATCATTATCAATTTCTTTTTTGTTCTTCCCCATTTTACTAGCCTCCTATAAATTGAATCATTAATAATACAAAATTATGTATAGAATGAATAAATATTGTAGTGAAAATATTGTTACTCTTATAGTATATATAAGATAAATCAATTCCCATAATAATATATGGAATAGCTAATAATATTTCATTTTTGTTTGTAATATCTCCAGTAGTATGAATCATTCCAAAAATTATTCCACTTAATAAAATATAAAAATATTTATTATCAATAATGTTTCTAAAAGTTTTTCTAAAAGTTATTTCTTCAACAATTGGAGAATATATTACAGTTGAAAAAGTCATATATATAGGGAATATTTTTATATAATTTCTAACTAATTCTTCATTTTCTGATATGGGTATGTTAGTTATTTTATATACTAACATATTAGAAATTGCCATTAATAATATTCCAAAAGCATATATTGGAATATATTTAATTATATATTTAAAACCATTACCTTTAAAGTCTTTTAAGTCTTCTTTTAATTCCTTACGATATATAACTATTACAAATACTAAATATACCAAATCAGTAAGGAGCATAAATATATTTATACTAGAATTACTCCATTTACTAAAATTTATATTCAAAATATTCATTGTAAGAGCAATAATTATTTCATAGATAAAGTACATAAAAAACATAGAAATATTTTTAAAAAGCTTCATTTTCATATAAATACCATCTTTCTATTATAATTATAACAAATTATTAAAAAAATTAAATGTTTTTATTGAAAAATATATATTTTATGTTATAATCTTATTGACAGCGAAGAGTGAGGGGCACCTCACTCTTTAAATATATAATGGAGGTAAATATGCTTGAAAAGTTAAAAGAATTATTAGAAGAGCCACTTTCTAGAGAAAATATAGAACTTGTTGATATTTATTTTGAAAAAGAAAATGGTGTTGATAATCTTTATGTAATTATTGATAAAAAACCATATGTCGACGTAGAGGTGTGTGTACTTGCAACAAATATAGTAAACCCAATTATAGATGAAGCAGATTTAATAGAAGAAAGTTATGTATTAAATGTTTGTTCAAAAGGAGGAGAATAAGATGAATGGTACAGAATTTTTAAAAGCGCTAAAAGTTTTAGCAACTGAAAAAGGAATAAAAGAAGATGAAATTTTAGAAGCTATGGAAGCAGCACTTAATGCAGCATACAAAAAGAAAACAGGTGCAACTAATAGCAAAGTAATAATTAATAAAGACACTGGTGATATAAAAGTAATTGCATACAAAAAAGTAGTAGAAGAAATAAACATGGAAGATGATGAAGATGCACAAATTTTATTAGAAGAAATAGAAGACAAAGATTCTAATATAAAAGTAGGAGATGTAATTGAAGAAGAAGTAACTCCTAAAGATTTTGGTAGAGTAGCAACATCTACTTGTAAGCAAGTATTTACTCAAAAAATTAGAGAAGCAGAAAGAGAAAGCATAATGAATGAATTTGATGGAAAAGAAGGAGAACTTCTAGTAGGAACTCTATCAAGAGAGGATAAACAAAATTACTATGTTGATTTAGGTAGAGCACATGGGATACTTCCAAAGTCTGAAATTATTCCAGGTGAACAATTACAAATGGGATCACAAGTTAAAGTTTATGTTGTAAAAATAGAGTTAGGCCAAAAAGGTGGACCCGTAATACTTTTATCAAGAAGTCATTATGGTTTTGTAAAAAGATTACTAGAAAAAGAAATTCCTGAATTAAATGAGGGAATAGTAATGCTTTATAGTGTTGCAAGAGATGCAGGAAGTAGAAGTAAAATAGCTGTATATTCTGAAAATGAGAGAGTAGATGCAGTAGGTGCTTGTATAGGAGAAAAAGGAATTCGAATAAATAATATATCAAAAGAGTTAAATGGTGAAAAAATAGATGTTGTTCAATATGACAAAGATTTAGTAACATTTATAAAAAATGCATTAAGTCCAGCTAAAGATGTAGAAGTTTATATAATGGATGAGAAAAATAGTCAAGCACTTGCAGTAGCAGATGGTGAAAATTTATCATTAGCTATTGGTAAAAAAGGACAAAATGTTAAATTAGCAGCAAGACTTACAAAATGCAGAATCGATGTTAAAACATCAAGTCAAGTACGAGAAGAAGGAATAAATGTATATAAATATTATGAAGCATAGGAGGTATTTATGAAAACAAGGAAGATACCACTTAGAACTTGCGTAGTTACAAAAGAAAAATTAGAAAAAAAAGATCTAATACGCATTGTTAAAAATAAAAATAATGAAATTTTTATTGATGAAAAAGGAAAAGCAAATGGTAGAGGTGCATATATAAAAAGAGATATTGATGTACTAAATAAAGCAAAAGAATCAAAAATATTAGATAGACATTTAGAAACAAAGGTTCCAAATGAAATATATGAGGAACTAGAGAATATAATTAAATAGTAACCAAAGGGGGATATGGTTATGGCAAGTAAAAGAGAAAACTATCTATCATGGAATGAATATTTTATGGCAAATGCTATATTAGTATCTGCAAGAAGTAAAGATCCACATAATAGAGTAGGTGCTTGCATAGTAAATGATGATAATAAAGTACTATCTGTTGGTTATAATGGATTACCAAGAGGAATGAATGATGATAGTTTTGATTGGTTATCAACAGGAGAAAAAACTGGAATAAAAAAGAACATAAAAGATTATTACGTTGTACATGCAGAAAGAAATGCAATCTTAAATCATCGAGGTAATACTGATGATTTAAAAGGTAGTACTCTTTATGTTACATGGTTTCCTTGTACTGAATGTACAAAAGAAATTATACAATCTGGAATAAAAAAAGTTGTATATCTAAGAGATTATTCAAGAAAAGAAGAAACAGAAATTAGCAGAATAATGTTTCAAAATGCAGGTGTAGAAGTAGTAGCATATAATGAAGAAAAAAGTTTTGAAAGAGAAGAAGTAGAGGATATAACTGATGTTGTAATAAAAAAATTAAGATATTTTTCATAAGAAGGAGGAGATACCTATGATGAGTGTTAAAGAATATGCACAAGATATTAATATGGATGTTGAAATTGTATTAAAAAAGGCTAAAGAGTTAGGTTTTAATGTAAATACAGAAGATGATATTTTAAATGAAAATGAGGTAATCGATTTAGATAATGTTTTAACTATGGAAGATGATTCAAAAGATGAAGTTTCATACATAGAAGAAATGACAGAAGAAAAAGATTATGATTTAGATGAAGAATTAGAAGATAAAGCAGAAGAGTTAGCGAGCGCATCACATATAAAATTTGATGATACAGTAAAAAAACAAAAATTGAAGAAAAAAAGTGAAGTATCTAAAGAAGATATTAATGCAAAAAGAAAGCAAATGTATAAAAACAAAGAAAAACTAACACAAAATGAGGCATCACAAGATGAAAATATTATAGTATATAAAGACGGAATGACAGTAAGTGAACTTGCTAAAGAACTTAATGTACCTGCTACAGACATAATAAAAAAACTAATGAATTTAGGTATTATGGCAAGTTTAAATAATTCATTATCTTATGATGATGTTGAAATGATAGTTATAGACTATGATAAACAACTTAAAAGTTTTGAGTCACAAGATAAAAGTAACTTTGAAAAATTTGAAATAAATGATGATCCAAAAGATTTAAAAGAAAGACCAGCAGTAGTTACTATAATGGGACATGTTGATCATGGTAAAACAAGTCTATTAGATTACATTAGAAATAGCCATATTACCAATGGAGAATTTGGTGGTATAACACAACACATCGGGGCATATCAAATAGAAAAGAATGGAAAGAAAATAACATTCATAGATACTCCAGGTCATGCAGCATTTACTGAAATGAGAGCAAGAGGTGCATCAGTTACAGATATAGTTATAATTATAGTAGCGGCAGATGATGGAGTAATGCCTCAAACAGAAGAAGCAATAGATCATGCAAAAGCTGCGGGAGTACCAATTATAGTTGCTATTAATAAGATTGATAAACCAGGTGCAAATCCAGAAAAAGTAATGAATGAAATGGCAGCATATGATTTAACTCCAGAAGAATGGGGAGGAAATGTAATATATTCTAAAATATCTGCTTTAACTGGAGAAGGTATTGATGAATTATTGGATAGTATACAATTAATATCAGAAATGGAAGAATTAAAAGCAAATCCAAATAGATATGCATCAGGTACAGTTATAGAATCAAGATTAGATAAAAATGTAGGTTCAGTAGTAACATTATTAGTTCAAAATGGTACATTAAGATTAGGAGATCCTATAGTTGTTGGTACTACATATGGTAAGGTTAGAACACTTAAAGATGATTTAGGTAGAGAAGTTGTTGAAGCTCTTCCATCTATGCCAGTAGAAATTACAGGACTTAGTGAAGTTCCATCATCTGGTGATAAATTTATGGCCTTTGAGACAGAAAAAGAAGCAAAACAAATTGCAGAAAATAGAAAAGAACAAGCAAAACTAAAAAATAGTAAAGTTAATACAGCAGTTTCATTAGATGATTTATTTAATAAAATACAATCAGGTGTAAAAGAAATTAATGTTGTTTTAAAAACAGATGTAAAAGGAACAGAAGAAGCAGTTAAAAATGCATTATCTAAAATAGAGGTAGGAGACGTTAAAATAAAAGTAATTAGAAGTGGTGTTGGTACAATAACAGAAAGTGATATAGTATTAGCAAATGCTTCTGATGCTATAATAATTGGTTTTAATGTAAGACCAAATTCTAAAACATTAGATGTTGCAAAAGAATACAATGTTGATATTAGATTACATAATATTATATATAAATTAGTTGAAGAAATGGAAGCAGCTATGAAAGGTATGCTTGATCCAGAATATGAAGAAAAAGTTTTAGGAGAAGCAGAGGTTAGAAAGTTATTTAAGTTTTCAAAAGTTGGTACAATCGCAGGATCTATGGTACTTGATGGTGTAATTAAAGCAAGTGCAAAAGCAAGACTTATTAGAGATGGTGTTGTAATTTATGATGGAGCAATAAATACAATACAAAAAGAAAAAGACCAAGTTAAAGAAGTTAAAAAAGGTTTTGAATGTGGTATAACACTTGAAAACTTTAATGATATAAAAGAAAATGATATTATAGAAGCTTATGAAATGGTTGAAATAGAAAGATAAAAAAGTTTTATTAGTAAGAGGTGACTAATATGAGTATAAAAACAGAAAGACTAGCTAATTTACTTGTAAAAGAAATTAGTGAAATAATAATGACTGAAATAAAAGATGAAGATATAAAATTTGTAACAATAACTCATATAGATTTATCTAGTGATTTATCATATGCAAAGGTTTATTTTACTACACTAATTGATGATAAAAAAGAAAAATGTATACATGATTTAAATGGTGCTAAAGGATTTATAAGAAATGAATTAATAAAAAGAAAAATTGAAATGAGAAAAATACCTGAACTTAATTTTATTTTTGATGAATCAATTGAGTATGGTAATAAGATAGAAAAAATAATACAAGAAATACATAAAGAAGATGAAAATATTAGTTAATCTTCTTTTTTTATAAAAATTTTAATTTTATCTTTTATATTTTTAATTTTTAAGTTATAATTAGATTGACAATAGTAGTGGGGAGTTGAAGCAGTATGGATTTAATAAATCAAATTGGTATATCATATAAGGCTAATTATCTTGTACAAGGAAACCAACTTGAACGATGTAAAACCTCTACTAAGCTTCAAGCATATAATACAGAACTTCAAATGAGATCTGATGGAAAAGACTTTGATATAGCAAGCATATTAAAGGATTACAGAGGTAATATAATATTTAATATCCCACCTATAAATCCAGATTTAGGAAATCTAAAAAGTTTAAATGCAAAAGTAAAAAAACTTGTTGAAAATAATATAAATATGATAACTGTAAATGCATCTAATTTAACATTAGATCAGTTTGAATGGTCAATAGTTGATGAACAGAAAAAATACTTTTTAAATATTGTAACGTCAATTGCAACATTAGCTTCAAATAAAATTGTAGTAGCAGTTGAAAATATTAATAATGATTATTTTGGTAATACAATACAACAATTAGCAGATATAGTTACATATTCAAAAAAGATGCTAATTAAAGAATTTAAATTTAGTGAAGAAGATGCTCATAAATACATTGGTGTTTGCTTAAATATAGATACAATAGTAAAAAATGAAGGTATACAAAATGTAGAAAAATGGTTTAGTATATTTAGTAGTAATATAAAATGTATAAAATTTTCAAATCAATCAAATTTATATGATCAAATATTAAATATGGCATTTAACGAGTGTATAACTAAAAAATTAAATTGTCCTATATTATTTCAAACAGAAAAAGAATTAGAAGAAATTTCCAAAGATTACAAAGATTTAGATACAAAGTTAAGAAATATACTAAAAATAAATAATATAGAAATAGGACAAAATAAGATAAAACCTATTGTGGACGGTGGATACACAAATATAATTGTCATATCAATGGTAGTAGTTACTATAGTTATTGCAATATTAATGGTGTTAGTTAAGATTAGATCATAAGTTTGATCTAGTCTTTTAAATTTGACTATATTACTAAAATATGATATTATTAAAAGGCTTTCGTTATTAAAAAACGAGGAGGAAAATAATGAAAATATTTCGGTTAATAAATAAAAAAATAATACTAACTTTTGTATTTTCAATGCTTAGTTTAGTAGCATTTTCGAGTTTTTTATCTAATTTTAATAAAGAAGATATTATTAGATTAACATCATCTGTTAATGATGCTAGTATAAGTGAAAAAAAAGAAGCAAATAATGTTGCTGATAAGATAGATGAATATAAGAAAAATGATAATTTAACACAAAGAATAATAGTATATGATGGAATGACAATGGAAGAGTTAACAGCAAAATTAAATAGATCACTTAAGTCAACTATGGCTAATAAGGGTGAATTATTTGCGTCATATTCTCTTCAAAGAGGTGTTGATCCATATTTGGCTATTAGTATTATGTTATTAGAAACTGGTTGTAATTGGACATGTAGTAGTTTAGTTAATAATTGTAATAATGTTGGAGGACAAAAAGGTAGTCCAAATTGTAGTAATGGTTATAGATCATATCCAACTCTTGATGATGGAATAAGAGGATTTATAGATAATCTAGCAGATAACTATTATGCAGTTGGTTTAACTACTCCAGAAGCAATGAATCCAAAATATGCTGAAAGTAATATGTGGGCTGTTAAAGTCAATAATTATATTTCATCTGTAAAATCTAAATAGAAAAAGATTTTTAAAATCTTTTTTTATTTACCAATTTTTTCATTTATAATATAATGATAATATGGTGATTTTATGAATGGATTATTAATAGTAAATAAAGAAGAAAATATGACAAGTAGAGATGTTGTTAATGAACTATGTAAAAAATTTAATACAAAAAAGATAGGTCATACTGGAACTTTAGATCCTATGGCAAAAGGTGTATTAGTAGTAGCAATTAATAAAGGGCTAAAAATAGTAGATGAATTAACTATGTTAGATAAAGAATATATTGCTCAAGTAACACTTGGAATTGAAACAGATACATTAGATATTACAGGAAATATATTAAATAAAAGAAAACCAAAATATATAGAAAAAGAAAAAATTAAACAGGTATTAGAATCATTTAAAGGAAGATATGATATGCAAGTTCCAAAATATAGTGCAATAAAAGTTAATGGAAGAAAATTATATGAATATGCAAGAAATAATGAAGAGGTAAAGTTACCCATAAAACAAGTATATATAAATGATATTAAACTTATAGATGAAATTATATATAATGAAGATACAATAAAATTTAATTTTAAATGTAATGTTAGTAAAGGAACATATGTAAGAAGTTTAATTAGAGATATTTGTTTAAAATTAGATGAAATAGGTACTATGTCTGATTTGGTAAGAACAAAACAAGGAAAATTTAAGATAGAGGATTCATTAAAATTATCACAAATAGATCAAAATACAAAACTAATAAGTCTTAAAGATTCAATTGATATACCAACTATAGAAGTAAATGAAACTTTATATAATAAAATCAAAAATGGTTCAAAATTAAAAAATATATATGATGAAAATAAGATTGGTTTTGTGTTTAAAAACGAGTTAATAGCAATATATATTTTAGATGAAAATGATAATGAAAAAATAAAGCCAAAAAAAGTTATTGTTTATGAGTGATAAAGTATAAAATAAACATAGTTTATACTTTTTTTATGTAAAGTATGTCAAAAAAATATATAAAAATGTAAAATATTAATTATTAAATGCTATAATAAAAATAGAGGTGTATTGTATGAAAAAAGATAGTGTAAATAAGGATACAGTTTGGTATATTAAATTTATTACTAGTTCATTTTTAGAAACTAAAATATATGAAATTCAAGTTGATGAAACAAATACAATTACTGAAAATGATAATAATATTTTTATTACACTTACAAAAGCACGTTTTGAAAACTTGATAAACTTATTATTAGAACAAGATATATTAAAATGGAATGATAAATATGAAGATAAATCATCTAATATAAATGAAATGTGGAAATTAAAAATAGAACTTTATAATGGTGATATTATAACAAAACAGGGTATTAATAAGTATCCAGAAAATTATAAAGAGGTATTATCAATATTAAAAAAATATGGTATTTCGACAAGTAAAAAAGACAAGAATGATAAAATAAATATATATTCTGAAGATATAAATGATTTATTTGATAGAAATATGATTGTAAGAGGAATAAACTATTTTAATAAAGGTATAATCGATAATTTAAAAGAAAATAATAATATATATTATTCGACTCTTAAAAATATTGATAATTATCATATAAGAATAGAGTTAAATGATAATAATGAGATTAAAAGTATGCATTGTGATTGTCCTTATGAAGGTAATTGTAAACATGAATATGCAGTTATATTAAAGATTAAAGAAAAAAATTATAAGAGTAGTAAAGTTTCTGAAAAAGAAATAGAAAAAGAATATGAAATTTCAAAAGAAGATATTGATATAGTACTTAATATTTTAAGAAATACTAAAAAAATAGATTGGAAAGAAGTAAAAATAAATGAAGATTACAAAAATAGACTTATCGAAAGTGGATTTGATATTAGTCAAATAAAAGTGCCTTTAGTACCTAATTATCCTAATGTTTTAATAAATTTCTTTATAATGTTAAATAAAATTGACTTTTATGATAAAAATTATTTATTTAATGTACAGGAAATTCAAAATAATAGAATAAGTGATTTAGATATTAATGGTATTAGAACATTTCTAACATATATGTATAAACAAGAGGGATCATCAGAAGGTTTAATCGCAAGATATATAGAAAATGGAAAGTTAATTCAATTATTGGAAAGATTAAAAGAGTTAGTTTAAATATGTTCTAATGAGGTGATTAGATGAAGAAATGCGTAATTATCTATAACAAACAGAGTGGTAAAAATAAATCAGAAGATTTGATTAATAAATTTTCTGAAATGATTGAGCAATATGGTTATGAGTTACAAATTATTTACACAAAAAGAAAAGGACATGCCTCTACAATTACAAGAGATTTACCCGATGATATAGATTTAGTAATAGCAGCTGGTGGAGATGGAACATTTAATGAGGTTATGACTGGAAATTTAAAAAGAGATAAAAAATTATTACTTGCACAATTACCACTTGGTACTGTAAATGATGTTGGAACAATGTATGGATATGGAAAAAACTACATAGAAGATTTAGATATGTTATTAAATGGTACTGTAAAAAATATAGATGCTTGTATGATAAATAATAAGCCATTTACATATTGTGCTTGTTTAGGTAATTTTGTTAATGTATCTTATGATACTCCAAGATACTTAAAAGAAAAATATGGAAGAATTGGTTATATAATATATGGTTTTAGACAATTAAAGGGAAAATTGAAAAATTATAATATTAAATATATTGTTGATAAAAAAGAATATAGTGGAAAATATTCTTTAATATTTATAACAAATAGTTCAAGAATCGCAGGAGTAGATAATATATATACAGATGTTAAGTTAGATGATAATAAATTTGAAGTATTATTTTGTAAAATAAAATCAAAAGCAGCACTAATAAAGACATTATATTTATTTAAAACAAAAGATGTTAGTGAGATACCTAATTGTGAATATTTCAAAACAGATAACTTAGAAATAATTTTTGATAAAGTTCCAGATTCTTGGTGTTTAGATGGAGAAGAGATGAAACATAAAAAAACTAAGTTTAAATTTAGTATAAATAAAGATATAAATATGCTTGTACCAAATGTAAATATTAATAAATTATTTGTGAATAAATAGGAGTTAGTTATGATGAATAGTTTAATGATTTTGTTTTTGTTATTTATAATATATTCATTTCTAGGATGGTCATTAGAAGTAATAGAAGCATTAATAAAAAAGAAAAAATTTATAAATAGAGGATTCTTAATTGGTCCATATTGTCCTATATATGGTATAGGTGTATTGACTATGATTATCTTATTATCAAAATATTATGATGATAAATTTACATTATTTATTATGTGCATTTTATTATTTTCAGTCTTAGAATATTTAACAAGCTATATTATGGAAAAACTATTTAAAGCAAGATGGTGGGACTATTCTCATTTCAAATTTAATATAAATGGACGAATATGTTTAGAAACAATGATTCCTTTTGGATTAGCAGGACTTTTAGTTATGTATATTATAAATCCAATGTTCTTACATATATTAAACTCACTTCCAAATGCATTATTAATTACTTTTACTATTGTAATAGGTATATTATTTATACTTGATATACTTATATCTATAAATGTTATATCTAATTTTAGAAAAACTGCTAAAAAAGTAAAACAGGATAATACAGAAGAAATAACTAAGAAAGTAAAAGATACATTATTAAATAAAAATTATATAAAGAGAAGATTAATAAAAGCATTTCCAAAATTAAAGATAAAGTAGGGATAATATGAAAAATATGAAAAAAATAGAAAAAGAAATAAAAGAAGTAGAAAAAGAAATTGATGAGTATATTCATGATATATCTGATATAAAAATTCCAACAGATAAAGAATTTAATAAACATAAAAAAACTATAACATCTAAAGTAATAAGTTGTAATTATTTTACAGGAGTTAGCCCATCAAATGATATAGTATATGATGTTGTTTTTAAGTATACAGTTGATAATATTATATATAGATCAAAGATGCAAACAACAAATAAATATAATGTCGGTGATGATGTAGATATATATTATTATAAGAAAGATCCTATATATACAAAAGAAATAAATGAAGATGAAGAAGAAAATAATGAATTTTTTAAAATAGTATTATTAATAGTTATTAGTTTAATATTAATATTTATAATACTTCTTACTTAAGATTATTTGAATAATCTTTTTTTTATTGCGAAGAATATATTTAGGTGATACTATGTTTGATTCAATTTGGAGAAAAAGTATAAGTAAAAATAATTATGATAATAAAATAGAAGATTTTAATACTGATGTTCTTATTATTGGTGGTGGACTTGCAGGAATAAGTACAGCATTTTATTTAAAAGATTCTAATATGGATGTATGTTTAATAGAAAGTAATAAAATTTGTAGTGGAACTACTTCTTTAACTACAGGAAAAATAACATATTTACAAGATACAATATATTCACAACTTGAAAGTATGTATAATTTTACAATATCAAAAAAATATTTAGATTCACAAATATATGCTAGTAATTTAATAAAAGAAAATATTGATAAATATAAAATAGATTGTGATTATAAGAAAAATGATTCATATATTTTTGTTTATAATAATGAAGATAAAAAGAAAATTGATAAAGAATATAATATATTAAATAAGATGAATATAAATGTTTCTAAAATAAAAACAATACCAAATATTTTTAATAATATTTATGGTATAAAAGTATCTAATACTGCAGTATTTAATCCAGTTAAATATATAAATTTTTTAGTATCAAAACTAAATGAAAAAGTTAAAATATATGAAAATGTAAGAGCACTTGAAATAGAAAAAAGTTCATCTAAATATATAGTTAGAACAACAAGTAATGTAATAAAAGCTAAATATGTTATTGTATGTACTCATTATCCATTTTTTGTAGTACCAGGATTAATACCATTTAAAACTCATATAGAAAAATCTCATGTAATCGCATCAAAAATAGATGAAATTCAATATTTTAATGCTATTAGTGTAGGTAATGAAGTATATTCAATCAGATATCATAAAGATAAAGATTCATATGTAATATTTGCAGGTGAAAGTTATAAAATGTCTAATCATATTGATTATGAAAAGAGGCAAGAGGAACTTAGACTTAAATTTAGAAAAATATTTAATTTAAAGCCAAATTATGAGTGGTCTATTCATGATATAACCTCTAATGATTTATTACCAATTATAGGTAGTGTAAACGATAATAATCCAAATCTTTTAATTGCTACTGCATTTAATAAATGGGGTATGACAAATAGTGTACTTGCTGGTAAGATTATGTCTGATATAGTTTTAAAAAATGACAATGAATATATAGATTTATTTAATCCAAAACGAAAAATAACATTAAAAAGAAGTGAGAATTTTATAGTTGATAGTTTCAATATAAGTAAAATTTATTTATCAACCAAATTAAATAAGAATAAAAGTTTTTATAATGATAGAGTTAAATTTGAAAATATTAATGGTAAAAGTTATGGAATATATATTGATAAAAACAATAAAAAACATATAGTTAGAAATTTATGTCCGCATATGAAATGTTCTTTAATATTTAATTATATGGATAAAACATGGGATTGTCCATGTCATGGTTCAAGATTTGATATAGATGGAAATATTATAAAAGGACCAAGTGTTTATGACATAAAAAAAGATTAAAAAAATAAAATTAATTAGGAGGTAAGTATGAAAATAGATTATAAAAAATTATTTTTATATATAATAATAACTATACTTATTGGAGTTTTTCCAAGTATATTTGTATTTAAAAATATGCAAGATTATGCACAATTAAATAAACCACCATTGTCTCCACCAGGTATTGTTTTTCCTATAGCGTGGGGAATTTTATATGTTTTAATGGGAATATCATATTATATAGTAATGACAAAAGGTAAAAAATATAAGGAAGAAGCAAAATTAATATATTTCATACAATTAGTTGTAAATGCATTATGGACACCAATATTTTTTGGACTTAAAGAATACTTTTTGGCATTCTCTTGGTTACTTATGCTTCTAGTACTAGTAATATTTATGGTAACGATATTCTTTAAGATAAATAAATTAAGTGCATATCTTCAAATACCATATATATTATGGTTATTATTCGCTGCATATTTAAATTTTGGAGTTTTTGTTTTAAATAAATAATTTATGAATTTAAGTCCATAATAAAAATAGGTGATATTATGGATTTTTTTGATAATAATATATTAAATGTAATAGTAAGAAGTATTGTTGCGATGACAACATTATTTTTTATGACGAAATTACTTGGTAAAAAACAAGTTTCAGAACTTAGTTTATTTGATTATGTTGTTGGGATATCAATAGGTAATTTTGCATCTGAAATGGCAATTAATCTTGAAGCAGATTTTTTCAACGCAATGACTGCGATTATAGTATTTGGTTTAATTGCATTTTTCATATCAATACTTACAATGAAAAGTTTAAAACTTAGAAAGTTTTTTATTGGGACACCAACACTTCTTATTCAACATGGTAAAATGATATATAAAAATATGAAAAAAACAAAGTTTGATGTTAATGATTTACTTGAAGAAGCAAGAGGAAATGGATACTTTGATCTAAGTGAAATAGAGTATGCTATGTTAGAAGCAAATGGTAAAGTTAGTTTTATGCCTAAAGGTGAATATAAAAATATTACAATAAAGGATATGGATTTAAAAGTACCAAAACAAGGATTATGCGCAAACGTTATAATAGATGGTAATATAATGAATGATAATTTAAAAAATATAAATAAAGATGAAGAGTGGCTTATGAAAAATCTAAAAATCAAAGGTAAAAAAGTTAATGAAATATTACTTGCAACTGTAGATTTAAATGATAAATTAGTAATATACGATAGAATAAATAATGAAAAGGTTTTTAAAGTACTTGAATAATTGACTAATATCAAAAAAATTGTTACAATATACGCTAATTTGTGGGGTGTTAGGTGTGTTATCAATTATTTATGAAAATATAGATTTTAGTAAACTAAAAAAACTAGATGTTAAAAGTTTAGAAAGTTCTATATATCTTGATGAAAAAGAAAATCAAATATATAAGATATTTGAGAATGTAGATTGTTTTGAATTAAACTTAAAGTTAGAAAAACTAAAACTATTAGAAAGTAGAAAAGTTAATAAGAATATTGTAGTTCCAAATGCAAAAATAGTAGACACAACCTTTATTGGCGTAAGAGAAGATTATATAAGTGGTGTAGATTTATGTGATGCTAATGATGTATATAGTGATAAAGAAATATTTGAGATACTTAATGATATATCAGTTTCTATGGAAAGTATTCATAAAGATGATATAATTTTTACAGATTTGAATTTTGGAAATATAAGAATTGATAAAGAAAAAAACCATCATTTTTTAGATGTATTATCATATTCAATTGGTAAGATTCCATTTAGTTATATTTCTTATATTGCTAAAGCGTATATGGATAAAAATGGTATACGTAAGATTAAAGCAAATGCGAACACAGATAAATTAACATTTTTATTATTATGTATTAGTACACTTATGAATAAAGATTTCTTTGATATAACTATCGATGATTTTGATCATAAAATAGATGAAATACCAGGATTAAAAAAATTAAGACAGACATTTATAAATTTAAAAGAGGGACACTATCATAATCTTCCATATTTGTATCAATTAATGTAGAAACATTCATATTTTGTGAATGTTTTTTTATATAATTAATGTTATAATAAATTTAGGTGGTAATATGGATTTAGAAAATATTTTAGTTGATAATTCTATTTTAGTTATTCCAAATAATATAAAAAACAAAGTTCTTCTTGAAATAAATAAAACTAAAGAACTTTATAATGTAAAGATAATGGATATAAATGAGTTAATAACAAGATTAACTTTTTCATATGACGAAAGTGCAATTTATTATTTAATGAAGAAATATAACATTAAATATGAGGTTTCTAAAGTTTATTTGGATAATATCAAATACGTCAAAGAAAAAAGTTACAATAATGAAAAATTAGATAAATTATGTGAGATAAAAATGGAATTAATATCTAAAAATTTACTTAAGTATGATAAATATTTTCTAAATTTCATAAATGATAAAAATGTTATAGTATATGGTTATGATTATATAAATAATTATCAAAAAAGTATTTTGGCAAATATTAAGAATGTAAAAATAATTGATAAAAAAATTAAAAATTACAAACATGATATATATGAATTTAATATGATAGATGATGAGGTTATGTTTGTATGTGAAAGAATAATAGATTTTATAAATTCAGGTATAGATATTAATAATATTAAGTTAATAGTAGAATCAAGTGAATATGATAATGTTATAGATAGAATTTTTAAGCTATATAATATACCAGTAAATAGTAAAAATAAAAATATAATATATGATACAAGTATTATATCTTCTTTTATTAAGTTAATAAAAGATAATAACATAGAAAAAACATTAGAAATAATAAAAGATACTTATAATTTAGAAAATGAGAATAATATATATATTTATAATAAACTTATTGATATTTTAAATAAATATACATTTATATCTGATTATAATGAAGTATTAGATATGCTTATATATGACTTTAAACATACAAATAATTATAAAAAACAAAAGAGTAATTCAATTGAAATAATAAATCTTAAAGATAATATTATTAGTGATAATGAATATGTATTTTTACTTGGATTTAATCAAGGAAATTATCCAGTAATCCATAAAGATGAAGACTATATAAATGATTCTTTAAAAGGATATTTTTCTATTGAATCAACTAAACAATTAAATAATATAGAAAAGAAAAATTTAATAAATACAATTAAATCAATTAAAAATTTAATCATTACATATAAACTTAAAACTCCATTTGATACTTATCAAAAAAGTTCAATAATAGAAGATTTAGACTTTAATATAATAACTGATACAAAATTAAGTAATAATTATTCAGATAAAATTAATTATATAAAATTATCTGAAAAATTAGATAATATGATTAAATATGGAGAAAAAGATGATGATTTAAATATATTATATAATAATTATAGTGATATTAAATATTTAACATTTGATAATAAATTTAAAGGAATAAATAAAGATAGTCTTATTTCTTATTTAGATAATAAATTATTATTATCATATACTAGTGTTGATAATTATTATAGATGTTCTTTTAGATATTATTTAAGTAATATTCTTAAACTAAATCCTTTTGAGGAAACTTTTGCAATTAAAATAGGAAATATCTTTCATTATGTTTTGTCAAAATGTTTTAATGAAGATTTTGATTTTGAACAAGAATTTAATAAATCATATGATGATAATTTACTAGATTTAAAAGATAGATTTTTCTTAAAAAAATTAAAAAAAGAGTTAATGTTTGTAATTGATACTATAAAAAATCAAAATAAGTTTTCAAGTCTTGATAAGGCATTATATGAAAATAAAGTTTATATTAATAAAGATGGAAATGTAAAATTAACATTTATGGGTATTATAGATAAATTACTATATAAAGAAGAAAATGAAAATACATATCTAGTTATTATTGATTATAAGACTGGTAATCCACATACTAACTTAAATAATACAATATATGGTATAGATATGCAGCTTCCTGTTTATTTATATTTATCAAATAATATTAAAGAAATTAAAAATCCAAAAGTAATAGGATTTTATCTTCAAAAGATATTAAATAATGAAATTAGTAAAGTTAAAGGTAAATCATATGAAAAAATAAAAAAAGATAATTTAAAATTACAAGGTTATTCAATAAATGATGAAGAGATGCTTAAAAAATTTGATTTCACATGTAGTGATAGTGAAGTTATAAGTTCTATGAAGATAGGTAAAAATGGATTTTATTCATATTCAAAAACTATATCTTGTGATGAAATAAATAAATTGATACAACTTACTAAAAAAAATATAGATATGGCATTTAATAATATATTATCTGCTAAATTTGCTATAAACCCTAAAAGAATAGGTAAAGAAAATATAGGTTGTAAATTTTGCAAATATAAAGATATTTGTTATGTAAAAGAAGAAGATATAGTAAACTTAAAAGAATATGAAAATTTAGAATTTTTAAAGTAGGTGATAAAATGACATCATGGACAAAAGAACAACTAAGTGCAATTAATGAAGAGGGAAAAAATATAATAGTATCTGCAGGTGCAGGATCAGGAAAAACCGCAGTTTTATCTGAAAGAGTACTTAGAAAATTAAAAGAAGGCATTAATATAAATAGTCTTTTAATATTGACATTTACAAAAGCAGCCGCAAGTGAAATGAAAGAAAGAATAAGAAAAAAAATAAAAGAAGATAAAACTTTAAAAAGCCAATTAGAGTTAATTGATGAATCATATATAACAACATTTGATAGTTTTGCACTATCCATAGTAAAAAAGTATAATTATTTACTTAATTTATCATCATCTGTTTTTATTGTTGATGATTCTTTAATAAGTTTAAAGAAAGAATATATATTAGATGAAATATTTGAAAATAGATATCAAAAAAATGATAAATTGTTTGAAAAATTAATTGGAGATTTTTGTACAAAAGATGATGAAGAAATAAAAAATTATATATTAAAAATTAATTCAAAATTAGATTTGAAATATGATAAGGTAGATTATCTAAAAAATTATCTATCTGTATACTTTGATAAGTGTAAAATAAAGAATGATATTGATAGTTTTATTTCAATTTTAAAAAATAAAATAGAAGAAATAGAAAATATTTTAGAAGAATTATATTTTTTAGTAGATAATAGTTATTATTGTAAGCTAAAAGATGCTCTAAACCCACTTTTTAATGCAAATAACTATCAAGATATACTACAAAATATAAGCGTATCTCTGCCAAATCTTCCACGTGGTTCATCTGATGAGGTTAAAGACCTAAAATCAAGGATTTCAAATATACTTACAGACCTTAATAAGATGTGTAAGTATAAAGATGAAGAAGAAATATTTAATCAAATAATGGAAACTTATGATTATGTAAAGTGCATAATAGATATAATACTAGAACTTAATGAAAAAATATATAATTATAAATTTGAAAATGACATGTTTGAGTTTAATGATATTGCTACATTTGCAATAAATCTTCTAAAAGAAAATAATACTGTAAGAGAAGAAGTAAGAAATTCTTTTAGTGAAATTATGATTGATGAATATCAAGATACAAATGATTTACAAGAAGAATTTATTTCATTAATTTCTAATGATAATGTATATATGGTAGGTGATATAAAACAGTCTATTTATAGATTTAGAAATGCTAATCCATATATATTTAAAAATAAGTATGATAGTTATAAAAATAATAATGGTGGATTTAAAATAGATCTTAATAAAAATTTTAGATCAAGAAAAGAAGTTTTAAATAATATAAATATCATTTTTGATACTATTATGGATAATTTAATAGGAGGAGCTAAATATAAAGATTCTCATCAAATGATATTTGGTAATATTTCTTATGATGAAAAAGGAAGTTTAAATCAAAATAATAAC
Organism: uncultured Bacilli bacterium; assembly: GCA_947629025.1. Taxonomy (GTDB): domain Bacteria; phylum Bacillota_I; class Bacilli_A; order RF39; family UBA660; genus CAG-433. The sequence continues at coordinate 26,610 of CANRCC010000011.1, forward strand.
TTAGAAATATATAATTATGAATATGATAATTCATCACTATTTTCTAAAGAAGAAATAGAGGCATTTATAATCGCAAATGATATAAAAAATAAAATTTCTTCTAATTATAAAGTTTATGATAAAGATGATATGATTGTAAGAAAAGCAAATTATAATGATTTTGTTATTCTTATGGATAAATCTACAAATTTTGAATTGTATAAAAAAATATTTGAATATAATGGTATTCCATTAACTATATATAAAGATGAAAAAATAACTGATGATATGATACTTTACGTACTTAAAAATCTAATTTTATTAATATTAAAAATTTATGATAATAGTGATGATGATTATTTTAAATATTTATTTTCATCAATTTCAAGAAGCTTTTTAATAGAAATGCAAGATGATGAGTTATTCTTATATTTTAAAAATAATAACTTTAATGATAGTGATTTATATAAAAAGTGCAAAAAAATATCAGAAAAAATAGATTATATGTCTATAAATGATTTTGTAAAATATATAATTGATGAATTTAATTTTTACGATAATATAATAAAAATTGGAAATGTATATTCAAATATAGTAAAGTTAGATTATATACTAAATATGACTAATGATTTTAGTAATATGGGATATACAATATCAGATTTTGCAAATCATTTAGATGAAATTGTTAATAAAGATTATGATATTAAGTTTAATGCAAATAAAGAAAACTCTAATTCAGTAAGAATAATGACTATTCATAAATCAAAAGGGTTAGAATATCATATTTGTTATTATCCAGGCCTTTATTCAAAATTTAATATTAAAGAATTAAATGATAAATTTATGTTTGATGATAAATATGGAATAGTAAGTCCTTCTTTTAATGAGGGTATTGACCAAACAATATATAAAGAATTACTTAAAGATAATTATATAAAAGAAGAAATATCAGAAAAAATAAGGTTATTATATGTAGGGCTTACAAGAGCAAAAGAAAAAATGATTTTAATATGTGATTTAGATAAAGAAAAACAATTTACTAAAAAAGAAGATGGAGTTATAAAAGATTCATATAGAATGAAATATAGATCTTTTAAAGATATAATATTATCTGTTAAAAAAATACTAAATAATAACATTACAAATATAGATGTTAATAGTCTAAATATCAGTAAAGATTATATGTTAATAAAAAATACTAATTATTTAGATTATATTGATAATAGTAATGAAAAAATAAGTATAAATAAATTAAATATAGATAGCTATGATATAGATAGTAAATCTTTCTCAAAAAAACAAAATTCTCTACTTAATAATAAGGAAAAAGAAAATATAAATTTAGGACTTGATATGCACTATTTACTAGAGACAATAGATTTTATAAATCCAAAATTAGACAATCTTGATGAATTTTATAAAAGCAAAGTTAATAACTTTTTAAATAATGATATATTTAATAATATTAATAAAGCAAAAATATATAAAGAATATGAGTTTATGTATGAAGATGATAAAGATATTTTTCATGGTATTATAGATTTAATGCTTGTATATGATGATCATATAGACATAATTGATTATAAGTTAAAAAATATTATAGATGAAAATTATAAAAAACAATTAAATGGCTATAAAACTTATATTGAAAATAAATTAAATAAAAAAGCTAATACTTATTTATACTCTATATTAGAAAATAAGTTGATTAAGATATAATGTAAAAAACATGTATATTTTGTGTAATAAATAGATATTATTTTAATAAAAATGGTACTATAATAATGGTGATAGTATGGAAGAAATGGAGAAATTTTTAAAATTAGATTTAATGATAAAAGATTTAATAATAAAAATTAAGCCTCCTATGTTAAATTATAATAAAGACGCTTATATTAAATATGTAGATGATTTGTTTATAGTGTTAGATAAAATTAAAAATACATTTGATTACTTTGTTGATTATCTTGAAATGAATTCTAGCATAAAAGATTTAGTAAAGAATAAATTTAGTAATTACAAAGAGAGATTTTTAACTTGCAATTACGATTATGATAGACTAAAAAAAGAATATGAACATTCTATATCTTCAATGACACCTGGTATAATTGATGTCGTTGGTTCTAATTTCTTTGGATATAGTTTTGATGAAAATGAAAAAGATGTATTAATGCAATGTAATACAGTAAATGATATGTTGCATGCTTTTCATCATTATTTAATAAATAATGAAAAATTTTATGATAGGGTTCCTGTAATTGAAACAAAAATATTAAATTCAGAAAATGACGAAAAATTAATTTTATGTGGAAAAGAAAATCAAACTGCTAGAGATTTATTTAATAATTTTCCAATTGAAGTAGAAACTTCGCAGACAAATATATTATCTCTTGATAATATTATACTTATAATGATTAGGGATTTAGTACATTGTTTATCAATAGAGATTACAAAAGAAGATGATAATTATAGAGTTAAGTATTTTATCCCAAAAGCTTGTAATATTGATAAAATAAATACTTTAAAAGGAGTAGACAAATTAGATCCAAAAACTGATGATATGTTTAGCTTTACAAAGGGTGAGTTTGTTACAAGCGAAGATAATCTTACTAGTGAAATAGTAGAGTTTATTAAATCCGTTCCAACTGATAAAGACATTGTACATAATCTAAGAACTATATAATATTTACAAAAAAAGATAGTTATGTTAAAATTAAGTCATAAAAAGCAGTGAAAAAGAGAAGTAAAATATTATATTATTTTTAGAGAGCTTATGGGTGGTGAAAATAAGTATAATAAATATTTGAAAGAAACTTTGGAGCTTTGATACGTTTTTCAGCGTTAATGAATAAAGAGCATAGAAGTCTATGAAGTAAGGTGGTACCACGTATATGCGTCCTTACATTTAGGCTTTTTTATATTTTAAGGAGGAATAATATGACAAATAAAGAATATGCAGATTTTTTATTACCAAATACTAAACATACATGGCAAGAATATGAAGAAATGTATAAAGAAAGAGATTTAAAAGAAGGCGCAATTGTTACAAGATATGCCCCAAGTCCAACTGGTCTTCCACATATGGGAAATTTATTTCAATGCTTTGTAGCTAAAAGTTTTGCAAAACAAACTGGAGGAGTATTTTTTATAAGAATTGAGGATACGGATACCCAAAGAACTGTAGAAAATGGTATATCAAATATACTTAATATTTTAAAAAACTTTGATATATCTTTTGATGAGGGTGTAATAGATGATAATAATGAAGTAGGTAATTATGGTCCATATATTCAAAGTAAAAGAAAAGATATATACTGGGCTTATGCAAAAAAATTAATAGAAGAAGATAAAGCATATGCATCTTTTGCAAGTAAAGAAGAATTAGATGAAATAAGAAAAGAACAAGAAAAATCAAGACAAAGACTTGGTTATTATGGAAGATGGGCAAAAGATAGATTTATTTCTAAAGAAGAAGCAGTAAAAAGAATAAATAATGGTGAAAAATATGTAATAAGATTAAAATCACCAGGAGATTTTTATAAAACAATAATTTTTAATGACTTAATTAAAGGTAAAATAGAAATGCCAGAAAATGATATAGATGAAATAATAATAAAAAATGATGGTCTTCCTACATATCACTTTGCTCATGCAATTGATGATCATTTAATGCATACAACACATGTAATAAGAGGTGATGAATGGGTATCATCAACAAACAAACATATTCAATTTTTTCAAATATTAGGTTTTAAACCGCCAAAATATGCACATATTGCTCCTTTATTAAAAGATGATAATGGTACAAAAAGAAAATTAAGTAAAAGAAAAGATCCAGAAGCAGGACTTATTTATTATCATGAACAAGGAATACCAGTAGAAGCAGTAATGTTATATCTTGCAACAATTACTAATTCAAATTTTGAAGAGTGGTTAAATTGTAATAAAGATGGAAAAATAGAAGATTTTAAATTTGAATTTAAAAAGATGGGCGCAAGCGGAGGAGCTTCATATGATTTAGAAAAATTACTTAACATATCTAAAAATTATATTAGTAGGTTAACTAAAGATGAAGTATATAATAATGTACTTTCATATTCAAAAGAATTTGATAAAGAATTTTATGATTTACTTGTAAAATATGAAGATTATTCAAAATCTATATTTAATATAGAAAGAGAACAGAAAAAACCAAGAAAAGATTATTCAAAATATAGTGATATTAAAACTCAAGTATGGTATATGTATGATGAACTTTGGAATAAAGAAAATAAACAGTATGATTTTCAAAGTATAAGCGATAAAGATGAAATAAAAAATATATTAAATACATATATAGAAAAATATTATGATGATAATGATGATAAAGATACTTGGTTTAATAAATTAAAAGAATTATCAAGTGAACTAGGTTATGCATCTGAAGTAAAAGAATATAAAAATAATCCTGAAAATTATAAAGGTCATGTAGGTGATATAAGTATGGTTCTTAGAGTCGCACTTACTACAAAATCTATGACTCCAGACTTATATGAGATAATGAAACTACTTAAAAAAGATAGAATAAAAGAAAGATTTAATGAATTATATTAAGTCTTTTTTTGTACATTTTTTGTAAAATTTTTTATTATTTACATACAAAACTAGAATTACTGTTATAATAAATTATAGAAAGGTACGTGAAAATATGAAAGAAATAGTTATTAATAAAGGAAGACTAAAACCAGAAGAGGTTACACATGTTGTTGATAAATCAAGAATAGTTCTTAGAAATGATGATGAAGAAATAGTTTTAGCTAGATTTGGTAGAGTTTATTTTTTACCAGGTGGTAAGATAGAATTTGATGAAACTCCTGCTGATACAGTAAAAAGAGAATTAAAAGAAGAAACAAATATTAATATATTACTTGATGATATTGAGCCTTTTGTACTTGTTAAACACTATTTAAGAGACTATGAATCAGGAGATGGAGAAATAGTTAATAGACTTGTTAATACATATTATTTTACTGGATTTACAGGAAAAGATGATATTGAGTATTTTAATTTAACATTAAAAGAAAAACAAGATGATTTAAAAGCTTTCTTTATTGATATGGAAGAAGCTGTTGAACTTTTAAAAGAATATAATAAAGAAAATCCAAAAGCTACATACTTAGCAGTAGAAACATTAAAAGTATTAGAAGAATATAATAATTTAGATTTAAAATAATATGAGAATTTTAGTTGATGCAGATGCTTGTCCTGTTAAAGATATTATTTTAGATATTGCAAAAAAAGAAAAACTAGAATTATATATGTATTTTGATAATTCACACGTATATGAAGATAATTATAGTAAAGTAATAATATTAGATAAATCAAAAGATAGTGTTGATATGGCTATAATAAATGATTTAAAAGATAATGATATAGTTGTTACACAAGATTATGGATTAGCATCTATAGTTATAAGTAAAAATGCTAAAGTTATTAATAATAATGGTTTAATATATAATAGTTCCAATATCGATAGATTATTATTTGAAAGATTTTTAGGTCAAAAATTTAGAACAGCAAATATAAAAACTAAAAATATGAAAAAGAGAACTTATGAAATGGATAAGAAATTTAAAGAAAACTTCTTAAAACTAATAAAGTTGTAAAAGAAGTTTTTTTGTTGTATAATATTTTTAGAAAAGAGGTAGATTATGAGTAAAAATAAAAAAATATTAATTATTGCAGGTGTAGTAGCAATAATAATAGTATCATTATTTGTTTCAAGAAGTTCATATGAATCACAAAAAGCAGCTGAAGAAAAAGAACAAAAGGAACTTGCAGAATCAATTAGTAACCTAACAGTTATAGATTTAGATAAACTAGAAGAATTATTCAATAGTGAAGATACAAAAATTGTATTTTTAGGAAGTTTAACTTGTCCACATTGCACTGCAATTAAACCAAAAATAAATGCTTTAACTAAAGATCTTGGAATTGATGTTTATTATCTTGAATTATCAGAATTAAGTAGTGATGAAGAAAATAGACTATACTCTATGAATGATTTTCTAGCACAAGGTACTTCTATTCCACTTGTAATGGCTATTAAGAATAATGAAGTAGTTGATAGTTTTGTTGGTAATATAGAAAAAGAGGAAATAGAAACTTTCTTAAAGAAAAACTTAAATTTAGAGTAGGTGAAAAAATATGAAAAGTGAAATATATTTAAAAATAAGTTCTTTTATAAAGAAATATCCACTTACTGTAGCTTTTAGATTAGGGAAACATTGTAAAATAATTGAAAGACATCTAAACCCAGATGAACAAATAATATATGCATTTCCTGCCCAAAAAAATATAAGTCCTGTAGATATATTTTGTACTTGTATTGTTGTATTTACAAATAAGAGAATAATGGTAGCGCAAAAAAGAGTTCTTCCTGGATATAGATTAAGTTCAATTACTCCTGATATGTTTAATGATTTCCAAGTTTATAAAGGTTTTATATTTGGTAGAATTGATATTGATACAATAAAAGAAGTTGTTCAGTTTTCAAATTTAGATCCAAGAAGTTTAACAGAAGTTGAAACAAACTTATCTGAATATTTAACTAAAGAAAAACCAAGATTTATTAAAGATATGAAAGAAAATAATCAAAAAGTATTAGAATAATCTCTAATATTTTTTTATTTATAATATATGACAAAAAAGTAACACTTTAATTTTTAAAATATTTATTTATTAATATTAATATACTACATTAGGAGTGTGATTTTTTTGAATATAGTAGATAAAGAATTCTTTGATTTGATTAATGAAATAAAATCATTAAGTGAAAAAGAATTATATTATCAAATAAGAAAAAACTTTGATAAAGTTCCTAATGAAATTAAAAAAAACTGTATGGACTTTTTTAATAGTTTTAATTATTGGGGAACTTTAGATATAGATAAAAATATATATGAGGAAATAGAGTTAAAAGAAAAAACATTATATAATAATATAGATGATTTTGTATGGGTATATAATCATTTAAGTGATTATAGATCTAAAAAAACGTTATATTCTATATTAAGTAATTGGTATAGATATGATTTTATTAATACACAAAAAACAAAGGAATATATGTATGATGATTATTTTGATTTAGATATAGTAAAATGTAATAAAGATGAGGTTATAGTAGATTTAGGAGCTTATATTGGTGATACAATAATTTCTTATATGAAAAATTATGGTACTGATTGTTATAAAAAAATATATTGTTATGAGATAACTGAAAGTATATTTGAAACATTAAAAAATAATTTAAAAGACTATGATAATATAGAGTTTAGATTAAAGGGTATTAGTGATTCAAAAGGAATGTTAAAATTAGTTAATAATGATTCTAGTTTATCAGCAAATACACTTAGTGATTGTGATAATGGTGATGTATATGTTACTACTCTTGATGATGATATAACTGAAAAAATAACTTTAATAAAAGCTGATATAGAAGGGTTTGAGAAAAAAGCATTATTAGGAGCAAAAAAACATATTTTAAATGATCATCCTAAACTTTTAATATCAGTTTATCATAATAATGAAGATTTATGGAAAATACCAAAAATGATATATGAATTAAATAATGATTATAAATTTTATCTTAGATATAATAGTTCTCCAATTTATCCAACAGAAATAACATTAATCGCAGTTTAATCTTTGTTTTTTTTTTATTTTGTTATATAATTATAAATATGAAGAGAGTAGGAATTAATGTGAAAGAAAAAAAATCAAATTCATTTGTAAGTAATGTAATAATGTTGATGATTTCTCAAGTAATTATTAAACTTTTAGGTTTAGTTTATAGACTTGCAATCACAAATGTTAAAGGATTTGGTGATTTAGGTAATGGTTATTATTCAGCAGGATATCAAGTTTATGCGGTACTTTTAATATTATCTTCACAAGGTATACCAGGTGCAGTATCAAAACTTGTATCTAATAAAGTAGCACAAGGAAGATATAAAGAAGCACATAGAATATTTAAAGTTTCACTATTAGTATTTGCTATTATTGGTGGTTTAGCTTCATTATTATTATTCTTATTATCTGGATTTATATCAACTAATATACTTAGTGTACCTGATGTAAAATATGTTTTATGGGTTTTATCACCGGCAATATTCTTTGTATGCGTCTCTGCAGTTATAAGAGGATATTTTGCAGGACTAGGTACAATGAAAGCATCAAGTATATCACAGGCACTTGAACAATTTTTTAACTGTGTTTTAACTATTACATTTGTTTATTCTTTAGTTGGAAATGAACCATATATAATGGCTGCAGGTGGTAATTTATCAACAACACTTGCAATATTAATATCATTCTCATATTTATTAATATTTTATAAGAGTAACATAAAAAAATATACAGTTGAGTCAAACGAAAAGATAGATAAATCTGTATTATCAGTAAGAAGATTATCAAAAATAATAATTTTTACTGCAATACCTCTTACAATTGGTTCAGTTATTTCTGTAGTAACAACATTTATAGATACAGTAACTGTTAGTAATTTAATTCAAGTAGCATATAAAGGTATATTAGGAAGTAAAGCTTTACTAGAAAAAGAAGCAATGAGATTAACGGGTATTTTATCAAAAGTAGATACACTTGTTAATCTTCCAATAGCAATTAATTTGTCATTTTATTCAGCATTAATACCTGCGATTACATCATCAATAGCAAAAAAAGACTATAAATCAGCATCAAAGAAAATATCATTTTCATTTTCAACATCACTTCTTATTGCAATACCATGCGCTATTGGATTTATAGTACTTGCAGATCCAATACTTAGAATGCTTTATCCTAATGCATCAGATGGTTGTCATATACTTCAAATAGCATCTATAACTATGATATTTGTAGCAATTAACCATACATTACAAGGTTCATTATTTGGACTTGGAAAAATGTATACTCCAGCACTTGCATTATTATGCGGAAGTACTATAAAAATAATATTGAATTTAATATTAATAAGAAATCCAAATATAAATATATATGGAGCAGTATTAAGTTCTTTAATATGCCAAATAATAACTTTTTCTATAATATATAAAACACTAAAAAAATCCATTGAATTTAAGATTGATATTAAAAATGGAATTATAAAACCATTATTTTCAGGTATTATAATGGGTATTAGTATTATATTACTTTATAAAGTTGTAAATAATATAATTGGAAATAGTCTCTCTACAATAATATGTATACTATTTGGTGCAATAGTATATTTAATAGCTGTTGTAGTTTTAAAAGTATTAAGCAAAGATGAAATAATATCTCTTCCAATGGGAGATAAAATATATAGAGTATTAGTAAAACTTAAGTTATATAAAGCATAAGGGGGAATAATAATGAATGAACTTATCATAGAAAAAAAAGATTTATTACATAATATAAAAGAAATAAAATCAAGAGTTAAAACTAATGATTATACATTAATTGCAGTAGTAAAAGGTAATGCTTATGGACTTGGAATTTTAGAATTTACTAAATTTTTAATTGAAAATGGATTTAACTTTTTTGCAGTAGCATCTATTGATGAAGCATTAACACTAAGAAAAAATAATATTAAAGAAAAAATATTATTATTAACACCATATAGTGATGAAAAATCAATAAATTTATTAATTGATAATGATATTACATTAACTATTGATTCAAAAGAATGTTTTGATATGATAGAAAAAGTTTCAAAAAAACTAAACAAAAAAGTATGTACCCATATAAAAATAGATACAGGATTATCTAGATATGGATTTGATTATAAGAATATAAAACCTATAATAGATATTATTAGTAAAAGTAAAAATATAGAATTTGAGGGAATATATTCACATTTTTCAAATTCATTAGCAAGTAATTCATCTTTTAGTAATACTCAATATTCTAGATTTATTAAAGTTATAGAACAGTTAAAAAAAGAAAATATAGATTTTAAATTAAAACATATATGTAATTCATCTGGATTTTTTAAATACCCAAATATGCATCTAAATGCAGCTAGAATAGGTTCTGCATTTGTAGGACTAGCATCTGGAAATAATTCAAATCTTAAAAAAATAGGTATGTTTCACACTAAAATAGTAAAAATAAAAAATATAAATAAAAATGATTATGTAGGATATGCTAATTCATATAAAGCAAAGAAAAATATGATAGTAGGAATATTGCCTACTGGATATTTTGAGGGAATAGGATTATCACTAAAAGATCAAAGATTTAAGTTCTTAAGTAAATTAAAACGAATAGTTTTAGATTTTAAATACCTATTTAAAAGTGATACTTTTTATATAAATGACTTAAAAGTATTAGGACAAGTTGGTATGCATGATGTTGTAATAGATATAACAAATAAAAATTATAGTGAAAATGATGATATATATTTTTATGTAAGACCAGTCTTAATAGATTCAAGTGTAAAAAGGGTATATAAATAGTAAGTAAAGGAAGTTGTTATTATGAGAAAGATATGGTTTATATTTGTACTTTGGGGTACAAAGTTTGGTTTATTACTTTGCAAGATATTTAGACAAGGCGGTTCAATGATATCTGGTAAAGTAGCAGTTATGTTTCAAAAGAATTTTGTAAAATATTTTACTGATATAGATTATGATAAAGTAATATTTGTAACAGGAACTAATGGTAAATCTACTACAACTAATCTAATTTATCACACATTAAAAAGTGCAGGTAAATCTGTTTGCACTAATAGTGAGGGTGCCAATATGATGAGCGGAGTAGCAACAACACTGATAAAAAATTCAAGTATATTTGGTAGATTTAATAAAGAGTTTTTAGTTTTAGAAATAGATGAAAGAAGCTTAAAAAATATATTTAAGGTATTACCTGCTAAAAATTTATGTATTAGTAATTTACAAAAAGACCAAGTTCAAAGAAATGGTGATCCAGACTTTATATATCAAATGTTTAAAAATTCTATAAACAAAGATGTAACTTTATTTGTAAATAATGAAGAACCACGTAGTAGATCATTAGAAGATTATGCAGGTAAGAGTATATATTATAGTATAGAAAAAAATGAGAAAACATTTACAAAAAAAGATTTTTATGATGTTACAATGCCATGTCCAAAGTGTAATCATAAAATAGAATATGAGTATTATAACATAGAAAATATTGGTAAGTTTAAATGTACTAATTGTGATTATAAGAGTTTAAAAAAGACAAATGTATTAATTAAAGAAATTGATTATAATAATTATTCATTTAAGTGTGGTAAAGATACATACAAAGTAAACTATATAAATCCATTTTATATATATAATTATGCACTTACAATTGCAATATGTAAAAAATATGATATTAAATATGAAGATATTCAAAAAGGATTTGAGACATTTGTAAATCCAGCAGATAGAAGAGAAGTATATAAATATCATGGTAAGACAATTCATTATTTAAGAATTAAACAAGAAAATCCAGAAACACTTCAAAATGCATTAGATACAATTGCAAGAGATAAAAATAAAAAAGCAATATGGATGGGATTATATGAAATAAAAGATTTTTATCCTAAATATGCAAATACATTTTATTTCTTTGATTGTGATTTTAAAAAAGTTGTTAATTCAACTGTTGAAGAATATGTATGTTTTTCTAAAACAGTATGTTATGATACAGCAAATAGAATGATATATGCAGGTGCAAATGAAAAAAAAGTTAAAGTTTATGATGTAGAAGATGACTTTGATATAATATTTGAAGATTTAGATAAGTTAAAAACAGATAATATCTATGTGATTACAGGTATGAAACCATATAATAAAATAAAAACATTTTTTAAAAAAGGTGATAACAATGAGTAATATAATTAATGTAGCGTGGATGTATCCAGATATATTTAACCTTCATGGCGAAAGAGGAAATGCAAAGGCATTTGAATTAATATCAAAGAAAATGGGAGTAAAATTAAATATTGATAGAATTGATAATATTGATGAAGAAATAGATTTTGAAAAGTATGATATTTTATTATTTAATGCTGCAGAATTAAAGACAATAAATGCAGTATTAGATATTTTAAAAAATCAAATAGATAAAATTAAAAAATATATATCAGATAATAAAATTATCCTCTTAACTGGTACAACTGGTGCATTATTTGCAGATAAAATAACAAGACTTGATAATTCAACATTTGAGGGATTAAATATTTTAAATATGGATGTAAAAGAAAGAAATTCAGTAATAGGTGATGATATATATTATAGAGCAAATAACATGAATATTATTGGTTCACAAATTCAGATGATTGATATTAATTTAAAAAATACAAAACCATTTGGAAAAATAAAATATGGATATGGAAATAATGGAATGCAAGATGAGGGTGCAAAATATAAAAATGTTATATTTACAAATGCATTAGGACCTATACTAGTAAAAAATCCTTGGTTTACAGAATATTTAATTAAAGAAGCATGTAAAAATAAAGGTATAAAGTTAAATAATAAAAAGATTAAATATGATATAGAAGAAAAGTCTTTTAAAAGTACAAAAGAATTTATAAGTAAAAAAATTGAAGAAGCTAGTAAAAATTAATATTACAATATATAATAACATTGTATAAGGGAGGTTTTATAATGACTATTGAAGAAGCAGAAAGATTTTATAAAAAAGATATTAAAGAATACGAGTTAGAAAGAAATAAAGAATTTATAAATTGGTTAAAAAATAAAACCAATAGTGGATATCATAACTTTATAAGTATTAAAGAATTACAAAAATTAATTAATAATATAACTGAATGGTATGAGATTAAATATCCTGAAAGAGAATTTGAATGCTTTGAAGGCGCTAGATATATGAGTTTTCAAGATATTAAAACAATTTCTGATGTAATGGATATTAGACAATTATTATTTAGATTATCACATAATCAATTATGTTTAATGGAATGTGGATATAGAGCAAAAGTTTGGGTAAAGTATCCAGTTTATGAAGATGATAAAGAAGTTGATTGGGAAAGCCAAATAGCTATACAAATAAATAGAAAAAATAATGAAGAACGTGAATTGTTAACTAATGTTGAAAAGTCACCATATTTTTATCTTCGTGCTAATCATATGACAGGAAAAGTATTAAAAAACCATGAAACAGATGAGTACTTAGATGGTAAAGAAGATATTATTTTAGATGAAGCATTAACAAAGTTTAATGAAAAGTTTCAAGATGAATTAGATTTTACTGAGCTTAAAGATAGTGTAAATGATCATAATAATGATATAGAGTTAAGAAACAAAGTATTACAATTAGTTGCACTTAAGTTATTATATTCAGAAAATACTATTCCTGAAAGAGGATATGAACGTGCTAAAAGATTTATAAATGAATTTAATGAAGGATTAAACCTTAATTTATCTACTGAAAAAATAGATGAAATAATGAATAGAGATTATACTAATCAAAATAAGAAATATAAATTAAATGTCTAAACTAAATAATATAGTTATGACATTAAAATATATAAGGAGTTTGTATGAGTAAGTATTATGATAAAATTAGTAAAGAAATAAAAGATTATTTTGCAATTTTAGAACCAAATTTTCCAAAATGGCTAAATGAATATATAGATACAAAAGAACTATTACAACAGCAATATATTAGTATTACTTGTGGTACAATTTATTCAAATTTATTTGAGAGTGATTTTTTCTATTCAAATCTTGATCATTCAGTTGGTGTTGCTTTAATTATATGGCATTTTACTCATGACAAAAAACAAACTTTGTCTGGATTATTTCATGATATAGCAACTCCTGCATTTAAACATTGTGTTGATTTTTTTAATGGAGATTATATGACTCAAGAATCAACTGAGGATTTAACTACAGAAATAATAAAAAGTTCAAAAGAAATAATGACTTTATTAAAAAGAGATAATATTGAGGTATCTGAAGTTGATAATTATCATATATATCCAGTAGCGGATAATGATATACCAAAGTTATCCGCAGATAGATTAGAATATTCACTATCTAATGCATTGGTTACTTATAAATTGTTAGATTTAGAAAGTATTAAAGAAATATATAATGATATAGAAATTCAAAAAAACGAAGAAAATGAAATAGAGTTAGGTTTTAAAACTAAGAAAATAGCTAGAAATTTCGTAAAAGTAACAAGCAGATTATTTGTTATTTATCGTGAAGATAGAACTAGGTATTCTATGCAATTAATCGCAGATATCTTAAAAAAATTAAATGAAGAAAATAAAATATCAAAAAAAGATTTATATATATTAAAGGAAAGTGAAATAATTAATATTATTAAATCATCAAAATATAAAGATATATTTGAAATATGGTTAAATGCTAAAAAAGTGAAGATTTCAAAAAATAAACCTAAAAATGTTTATTATGTTCACCATGGAGCAAAAGTTAGATATATTGATCCATTATTTAATGGGAATAGAATTTCTAAATGTTGCAAGGTAGCAAATAAGATGATAGAAAATAATTTGGCTTATGACATGAATAATTATGTATATTTAGATTTTAAAATTGATTAAAAGAATAAAGGCAATGACTATTTATAAATGTTGTAGTCTTTTTCTAATTTTTATTTCTTTACACATAAAAAATTCTAAAGTTTTGTGGTTGTTTCAATTTGCCGTAAAAAGGTTTAATATTAACCAACGATATGAGGTATTTTTTAAAACAAAACTTATACGAGGTTGTGAGTAATTATTATAATAGAACGATTGTGTAAGATATCTACAATTTTCATTTAACAAAAATTGAATAAGGACTAACTAATTCAGCAATCATAACTATTTTTATTTTTTTACTATTATTTTTATCTTTAATATTTTTAATAGCACAAGCTTTATCAACTCGTCCTTGTAAATATTCTGATAAATTTTTTCCTTTCGATTTACCAACTGCAATTTCATAATCTTTTAAATCAATTTCAAAATTACATTTTTGCAAATTTTTAATTACTAAAGCATATTTTGAACCATATACATTTACTTCTGAATTAAAATTTGACCATGTATATTTATCAATAGAAAAAGATTCTGCTCTTTTTGGATCATTATTTAACTCTGAATTAGTTGGAGTTAATAGTAAATATACTTTATTATAAGCTTTACAAAATGGTTGAACTTGATTTATTGGGTGACATAATGTTCCACCATAGCCCCAACAAGTATAGCCATTATTAATTTCCTCTAACTTTTTTCGATTAAAAATGTCTTCTATTTTCTCATTAGCATGAGTCCCACATTTCATAATAATAACATTATCTAAATTCATAATATAGTTCACCTATTAAAATTATATCATTTATTTTGTCTTCGACAAAATAATTAACCCCCTAGGAATTTTGACAAGTATATCAAAATATCCTGTGGGGATTTTTTATTTTAATAAAAAAATCATCTCTATTTAGAGATGAAATATATTTAAGTCCGAAAAGTTCGAACAGATTCGTCAATGGAGCCCTAAAGGAAGAAGTACGACAACTTTTTGGACTAGATAATAGTTAGTAATAAGCCATTAACTAATATAAGTATAGCATACATTTATAACTTAATCACTATTTTTATTCATTTATTTAATAAAAATTTAGAAATTAATGTTATAATATAAATAAAGAAAGTGAGGTAAGAATTAAAATGCCATCACATAAGATACATATTGCCATAGCACAGCAAGTAAATAAAAGATTAAAATTAAATAACGATGAAATATCCCTTGGAAGTGTTTTACCTGATTTAGTAAATGTAGAAAACCATGGAATTTCTCATTTTCAATATATTGATAAATATCCTCAAAATTTAGCTAATCCTGATGAATTTATTAAGCTTTATAAGGAATACATAAATAATACAATTTCTATAGGATATTTAATTCATTTACTTACTGATAGATTTTATAATGAAAAATATTATAGAAAATTTTATTTATTTGATAATAATGTACCAACAAAATTATTTTTAAATAATAAAATAATAACTGATAAAAAAATAGGAAAAGAAATGAAAAATCATGATTTTGAAGAATATGATAAATATTTAATAAGTCATAATATGATTATTCCATTTAAAGATAAAAAAGTTATATCTAAAATTCCAAAGTATAAGAATATACCATTTGATGAAAAATTTTTAAGTGAATATATTGATAAAAATAATGAAGAACTAAAAAAGATAAAGCTAATTATGAATTTTTGTATTGGAGTAAGAAAGAACTTGATAATATTTTTAATGAATGCATTCTATATACTATAAATTATATAAAAAATAATATAGATAAGGAGTTTTAATCATGATTGAGCAAAAAACTGTAAAATTTGAAAAAGATGGTGTTGTTATAGAAGGAATTACATATTTAATACCGCCAAATCCTGAAGAAGGATATAATTGTGGATATTCGATATTCGTTCCTAAAAATTGTGAACAAAATACTACTCTTATAATGCATAGCTGTAATACTGGAAATAATGTTCCGGTTCATTTAGAAGAAGCAAATGATATTGCAAAGAAAAGTACTTATGAAAGACCTAATCCAGGAATGTGGTTTGGATATGATTTAAATATGCCTGTTATAATTCCATTAATACCAAGAGTTCAGGGTTATTATACACAAGCTTTAGGAAGTAAAGTTTTACATAATGATATATCAACTTTAATTGCTGATCAAGAAAGAAGAAGTGAAGAAGAAAAACTATCTGAACAAGAGATTAGAATGATTCAAGAACAATGCAGAGATATTCCTTCACAAGTAGCAAATATGATAAAATCTTCTAAGTTATTCTTACAAAATCTTGGCATTAATATAGATGACAAAGTAATTGCAGAAGGGTATTCTGCTGGTTCAAAGTTTGCAAATTGTTTCACAGCACTACATCCTGAACTTGTAAAAGCTTGTATATGTGGTGGAAATAGTGGATTAGGTATTTTACCAATACCAGAATATAAAGGACAAAAATTAGATTTTCCTTTAGGTGTTGCAGACCTACCAAATTTTGATTATGAAGCATTTTGTCAAATTCCTCAATTATATTATATAGGCACAGAAGACTATAATGATCCAGCAATGTATAAATGTGAGTTTAAAAAGGATGCTGGTGGTGAGTTTTTAAGAGATGAAGAAAAACGTTTGATTCCAATTACTGACGAAAGTGGAAGAATAATTCCTGTATTAGATAATAATGGACGACTTCAACCTAGGTATCCAGAAAATTATACTCAACAAGAAATTGAACAAATTCATTATTTATTAGGAGAAAATCCACAAATTAGATTTACAAATAACGAAACCATTTATACCTCATTAGGTATAAATGCAACTTTTCAAAGATTTCCTGGTACTCATAATACTGTCACCCAAAATCACAATGGTAGTTATATTTATACAAATGAATGTGTTAAAGATTTTATAAGGAATGTTATTACCCAAGAAAAGAATCTAGGTGATTCTCCTAAAAGTATGTAAAAATGTTTAATTTTATTAATTAGAAATTATGTTAAAGGAGGTTCGATTTATTATGTCTTTGTTAGATATTTATGCTTCAAATGTCAAAAGAAAAAAAGATGAAGTATCTAGATTAAAAAGAGATAGGGTTAGATATGCTAATGAGATTGGTACAGTTAGTCAAAAGATTGTTAGATTAAAAAATCAATTAAAAAATATAAAATCACAATCTTCAATCAAAAGCAAAATGAATGAAATTAGTCGTGAAGAAAAAAGAATAAGTGATAATCAAAAAAAAGTTGCAGATTATGATAAAAAAATTGCTACTAAAGAAAGGGAATTATATAAAGAAGAATTAAAACTGCAAAAAGAGCAGGAAAAAGAAAATAAACGCCAAGAAGTCAAAACTTATTATCAATTTGAAGACATTAATAACAAGGTTGAATTTCAAAGATTAAAGCAAATACAATTAGATAATGAAATAAAAAAGTTAAAGGATAGTAAAGAAAAAATAAATATTTTATTTATCGCTTCAAATCCAGATATAATTTATACTGACGATTATGGACAAGAAAGAGAGTGTCAAAAATTAAGTTTAGACAAAGAAGCTAGAGATATTTCAGAAGCAATACAAAAATCACCTGCTAGAGATTCGATTAACTTTGTAACTAAATGGGCAACTAGAACTGATGACTTATTTCAATATGTTAATGAAGTTAATCCTACTGTAATTCATTTTACAGGTCACGGTACTGAAGATGGAGAATTGGTTTTTCACGACAAAAATGACAAGCCTAAGTTTGTTAGTATAGATGCAATTGTACAAATGATTAATACATTAACAGATGATTTAAGATTAGTTGTTTTTAGTAATTGTTATTCATCTAGTTTGGCAGAAGAAGTTTCTAAACAAGTCGAAGCAACTATTGGTATGAATACTTCAGTAGGAGAAGATGAAGCAATTATTTTTGCAACTCAACTGTATTCTTCAATAGGATTTGGATATTCAATAGATAAATCATTTAAACAAGCAATTGCTAAGTTAAGAGTTGAAGGAATGTCAAAAGACGAAGCAAATATTCCTGAACTTTATGTTAAAGAAGGTTTAAATGCTGAAGATATATTTCTTATAAAAACTAAGGAGAATTAAGATGAAACAAAAATATTTAAATTTAAACAATGGAAAGGTACATTTAGAAGTTGTTTCAGTAATAAAACAACTATTAAAAAATTGAAAATAATGTCAGAAGTACATAAGCACACACATCTTATATTAAATTGCTTTGGACCTGTTGGGTCTATAGTTAGCGGTTATATTTCTGAATATATGACTGAGCAAGAAATAAAAAGTATTAATAAAAAAATAGAAATTTTAAATAGTAAAATAAAAGATTTTGATATTTTTAAATACAAGATAGTGAATAGAATAAAAATTAGGGATTTAATTGTAAAAGTATTATCAGAAGCAGACGATATTTTCTTAGATTTGTCTGTTGAGCTTTTATCTTTATCTGAAGATAATTTTGAGAATATAATAGATGGTTTTATGAAATTGACAAAAAATGATATAGATGTTTTATATTATAATTTATGGAAAAAAAGAAATAATAAAAGATTTGATATTGAATCTGTAAAAAAAGAAATTAGTGATAATTTTGAATTTACTCCAGATTTAGTAATGAGTCATGTTTATAGAGTTAATAAAGATGCGTTTTACAAAAAAGAGAACAGTTTATTGATTGGAGATAGTCTAACATTAATGCCTAATCTTGAGAGTTCCATAGTATATAATGTTTTTGAAAAATTATCATATAATAATTTTATAAAATTAACTATTTACATTCCCGATATTACACAAGATTCATTTGGAACTTATATTTGTTTTAATTTTACATATTTAGGTATTCATATATGTCAAATAATGGAGAAAATTGAGCAAAATGAAAAATCTAGCTTATCTAATAAACACGCTAATTGATTATGTCAATTTGCAAGTGTGTTTTCTAAATTGACAATTTAGTATTTTAAAAAGGCTACGATCAAATATCGTAGTCCTTTTCTTCTAAATACAAATCCATTTCTTTTTCTTTAGATGTATCTTTTGTAATGTAATAAATATCTTTATCATTGTATAAATTTTTATCATAACAGTCTTTAACTTGAGAAATGACTAAATCTTTTTCTTTATCTTTACCAAATAGTAGAATGTTTCTAAATATATCTCTTAATGCTTGTAATAAATTAATAATAAAATTTAAAAGTGAAGAATTTTCTCTTGTTAAGTCTTCGATTTTAAGATTTAATAAATCAAATTGTTTGTCATTTTCGTCTTTAATTAAAAGTAACTTTTTATAATAATCAATTTCTTGTTCTAACTCTTTATATAATCCTTCACTTGGAGACATATCTTTAACTGCTTGATAAGCTTTTTTAAGATAATCTAAAAACCTTTGATAGGTAGTAAAATCTAAAACATATTTATTATTAAAAGATTTCTTAACTGAATTTTGCATATCTTTTAAAAGTTGCCTATAAACCTGATTCATTTCCCATTTGGTATTATCTAATTTTTTATCAAATATTCTTGTAACATTTTTTAATTGTCCCATAGTTAAATGTTTAATACCTGTATTCTTTTCGCCTCTTTGAAGTTCAAAACCACATTTTGTTAATCTTTCATAATATTTATCTTGTAACTGGCATAAATGTAAATTGCTATTTATATAATGCTTTTTAGAAATAGAGTAAACTTCTTTTTTAGCACGTTTATCAAACTTTTTAACTAAAGGAACAACTACTAAATGAATATGAGGTGCTCTTTCATCTAAATGGAGAGTGGCATGGACAATTTGTTCTTTAGTA
>CANRCC010000012.1 GCA_947629025.1 uncultured Bacilli bacterium
TTATTCAGCAAAATTTGATGATGTAAAAAAAGAAAAATTAACAACTATTAATGATATAATGAATAAATCTTTAAATAGTATAAAATATACATCTATGGAAGCATTTACATCATTAGATACATTAAGTGATAATTTAGATAAAAATCTTGTGGATTTAATATATATATACTATGGAAGCAGTAAAGAATATGATGATTCATGGAAAATGACAATTGAAGAATTTATTAATTATTTAAACTCTGATATTTTAACTGATTCAAGATTTGATGATTTCATAAATTCTGAAAAAAGAACAATAATTACTGATTCTAAAAAAACAGTTGATAAATCAAAAGATTTAATAGTATCTGATAAATATTCAAGAGTTGTATTAAATACAAAATATGCTGCTGAAGATGAAGATACTTATAAGTTTATTAATTCTATTCAGGATGAAATAGGTAATAATGATGATATATACATTGTGGGAAATTCTCCTATGGCAGTAGAAATGAATAAAACTTTTAATAATGAATTAAATAAGATTACAATTTTAACAATGATATTTATATTTATTGTTGTTGCAATAACATTTAAGGACTTAATTATTCCGTTTGTTTTGGTACTTATTATTCAAACTGCTGTGTATTTAACTATGAGTGCAATTTCCATTACAGGAGGATCAGTATATTTCATATCTTTATTGATAGTTCAAGCAATATTAATGGGAGCAACAATAGATTATGCCATTGTTTATACTTCTTATTATCGTGAATCAAGATTAACAATGGGAATTAAAGATTCGATAATTAATGCTTATAACAAATCAATTCATACCATAATTAGTTCTTCATCAATATTAATAATTGTTACATTAGTAGTGGCAGGTTTTGCATCAGCTATTGCTGCTAAAATATGTGAAACTATTTCTCAAGGTACATTTGCATCAGTAATATTAATTCTATTTGTATTACCTGGTGTACTTGCTGCGACGGATAAAATAATTTGTAGAAATGGATATTACAAAGAACCAAAAAAGTAAAATCAGTTTAAAAAAATTATAAATAATCTATTCCAGCAAAAAGTAGTGTTATATTATAATCTTATTTCTTTAATTAAATCAAAAGAAAATCATCATTTTCCCTTATAAGTAAAAAGATTTCTGATGATTTTTAGTTTGTATAATTGTATTTCTTTCATAATATAATTTTTAAAATTAAATTCTACAGCAAAAGCATTCAAAATTATTTTACCAATTGTGTATCGAATGCTTAAACTGTTGTTGATTTTTTAAAATTTTTAGTCAATTAAGATGATTAAAAGTAATTGGCTAAATGCCTTATTTTCTGGTATAATACGTGTGATTGTGAAAGGCAGGGAAAGTTAATTCTCCAAAACCTTAGATAAGTGTTCGATTAATTTATCCCTGCTATTTGAAATTTACTTAGTTCTTAAGTTAAATATAAAATAGACATCAAATTTAAACACAAATTTGATGTTTTTATTTATAATATATATAAGATAAAGGTACAAAACAAATAAAAGATGTTATAATCTAATTACAACAAATAAAATCTTCATAAGGGGAGTGATATTATATGAATATGAAAATGATGAGAGATATTAGTATAAATAATATAAAGAAAAAACTAAATTTGAATAATATAGATTCATATAATAAATTTTTTAAACCGGAAATAATAACTAAAGGAGATAAATTATTTAAGTCAAATAAAATAAAAAATTATAAAAAATGTAATAATGATTATTCATGTGTAATATCAGGTACAGATAATTATGATGTTTTTATTTCATATGATAAATCTGATAATATTAAAAGTATGAGTTGTACATGTCCTTATTTTAAAAAAGGAAATAATTGTAAACACATATATGCACTTATAATAGAGTCAAAATTAAAAGAAAGTTATAAGAAATTAGTGAAATATGAAAAACAAAGTTTTAAGATATATAAAAAAGAATTTAATTATTTTAAATATTATTTTAGCAAAAATATCAGTTATTATTCTGAAGAAGATATAAATAAAATAAATAATCTTATAGACTTATATAAAAATGATAGAATTGTACGATTTAAAAAACTTTTAGATGTGGATACAACATTAATTGGATATCTATCAATTTCAAGTGAATTAGATTCAGAATTATATGAAATGAAGAAAAAGTTTATGGAAATAATGAAAAGAGAAAATGATACTAATATTTTTGATGAGTATAAACAAAATCTTTCTAATAGAAAAAATTCTTCAAAAAAAGGTATATTTGGTGGATTTATTACTCCACTATTTTATGGAATAACAAAAGGTTTATCCTCTCCTTCTCCACAAAAAATAAAAGAATCAAAAATAAAAAGATGGGCTCTTGAGGAATTAGAAAAAGGTAATACAGAACCATATATTACAGAGTACAATGATTTAGAAGATGATATGTTTTTAGATTACGATGGTATTGAGGATGATTATAAATAAAACTAGTTAATTAATATTAGGCTATTGCCTAATATTTTTATATTAAATAACTAAAAAATTAACAAGTTTTAAAGAATAGTTTGCTTAACTAACTCTGATTTTCACTTGTTCATAAAATATCATGAAAGGAGATGAAAACATGGGTTCACAAAATTTTAATGATTGCAAACAAGATTGGCCAACTATTCCAACTTGTAATAAATATTGTTTTGTATCAGGTGCTACAGGTCCAACTGGCTCAGCTGGCTCAACAGGACCAACAGGTGCCACAGGACCTCAAGGATTAGCAGGACTACAAGGTATAGAAGGTCCAACAGGCCCTACAGGTCCAGCAGCTGGACTTAATGCATATGGAGGTCTTTATTCTACATCAGATCAAGCATTTCAAGAAATTTCAGATACACCTATAACTGTTACATTAGCAAATCAAATGGAAGATTACAATGTAAATCAAGAAAATAATACAGTTACAATAATAGAAGGTGGAAAATATGAAATTAGTTATAGTATATCTGCTACTTTAACAGATTCTGGTAATCTTGTTGTTGCGGTTAGGAATGTTAACCAAATTGTAGAGGGAACAACAGGAACTCTTATATTATCACCAGGTGTAACAGGATCATTATCAAAAAATATAATTGTTGACTTAAATGATGGAGCAGCACTTTCACTTTCTTTAATTTCTACAACATCATCAGAGGGTGGTAATATTAATCAAGCAGCATTATCAGTAAAATTACTAGATTAGTTAAATCTACAATTTTGTTGGTATTCAAAAAAACCACAAAAGTGGTTTTTATTAATTTAACTTGCTAAATACATCTTTTAAATTACAGTTTATTACTAAATCTGCTTTATAATCATAATTTGTTTTTGTATTATTAATAATAACTAAATATTTACCATTAAATAAGTTAATTAAACTACTAGCAGGTTCAACAACTAGGGATGTTCCTGCAACAATTAACATATCACAATTTGATATAAAATTTTGAGCATCAATATAAGATTTTGGCAAAAGCTCACCATATAAAGTAACATCTGGCTTTATTATTCCACCACAATCACATCTTGGAATACCATCACAGTTAAATACATATTTAGCATCATAAAATTTATTGCAATTTAAACAATGATTTTTATATATTGTTCCATGTATTTCACACACGTTAGTATTACCAGCTCTTGAATGTAGACCATCAATATTTTGAGTAATTATTGCTTTTAATTTGCCTTTGTCCTCTAATTTTTTTAGATACTCATGAGTTATATTTGGTTTTGCATTAAGACAATTCAAATATTTCTTATAAAATTTATAAAATTCATCAGTATGCTCAAAAAACATTTTTGAACTTAACATTTCTTCAGCAGAATATTTACTTTTAATATTATATAGTCCATCTGGACTTCTATAATCTTTTATACCACTTTCAGTAGACACCCCAGCTCCACCAAAAAAAACAATATTATTAGATTCATCAATCATTTCTTGCAATTTTTTAATATTATCCAAAATATCACCACCATTACATTTATTATATAAAATGATTTACATCTTATCAATATCTTAAATAAGCAAAAACATGTTGTGATATCTAATATAGCATCATACTTTATATATGACAAAAATATAATATATAAGAAAGGATGGAAAAAAATGAAATGTAACAATAACGATGAAGAAATAGTACTTAAAAAAACATGTTATGTTATCGGTCCAACAGGTCAAACGGGCGCAACAGGACCTCAAGGTATGGCAAGTGCGAGAATATCAGTAGGAAGTACTACAACTATAGAACCAGATGAAGAAGCAAGTGTGTATAATGGTGGAACAGATAATGATGTTTTGCTTAATTTTTTAATACCAAGAGGTCATACAGGACCAACACCTAATTTTGTAATTGGTTCAGTAACAACTGGAGAACCTGATTCAAAAGCAGAAGTAAAAATTACACCAATATATGATAATGAGGAGGATATAAATAATGGCTAAAATTACAGGATATCAACTAGATTTCATAATTCCAAAAGGTAAAACTGGAGAAAATGGTACACCAGGACAAGTGGGACCAATAGGCCCTAAAGGAGATAAAGGAGACACTGGTCCAATAGGTCCTCAAGGAGTAAAGGGTGATACTGGCGAACGTGGTCCAAAAGGTGAAAAAGGAGATAGAGGTGACCCAGGACCATCATCATTAAACGCATATGGTGGAAAATATAATAATACACAATTTGATATTACTTCATCAATTATAGGTGCTTGGACTCAAGTTCAACTACCAACATTAATGCCAAATATAAATGCTAATGAAACTGAAAATCATTATATAAAATTGGAACAAGATGGTGTGTATGAAATAAATTATTTTGCTAATATCTCAGTAAATAAAGATACCACAGTAACATTAATAGTAAGAAAAAATGAAACTAATATTCCATCAGCAGTCATAACTAAAAAATTAACACAAGGAGTAGATTCAATTTATTGTGGTAGTACAATAGTATCTTTAAATGCTGATGATCAAATTGATATGGCAGTTTCAGCAACAGAAGAAGATGTAACAATAAGTTTTGGAAATGGAACAGGTGTTAATGCTAGTTTAACAGTTAAAAAAATAGATGAGTCCGAATAAAATTAAATTATGATATTTGTAGATTTAATAATTACTATTAATTTCTATAATTATCATTTTTTATTGACTTATACCTAGTAGAGGTATTATAATTTATATGGTGATAAAAATGAGTGAAAAAGTAAAATATAGAACAGAAGAAGAAAAAAAGAAAATAAAAAATAGATTGCATATAATTGAAGGGCAAGTAAGAGGAATAAATCAGATGATAGATGATGATAGGTATTGTGATGATATACTAATTCAAATATCTGCAATTACAAGTTCATTAAAAAGTCTAGGAAATAAAATATTAAAAGAGCATTTATCTACTTGCGTAGTAAAAGATATTAAAGATGATAAATTAGAGGTAATAGATGAAATTATGAATTTATTTAGGAGGCTTAATTAGTGAATAAAGTCATATTAAAAATAGATGGAATGAGTTGTAGTGCTTGTTCTTCTGGATTAGAAAAATATCTAAATAGTAAAAATGGTATAATTAATGCAAGTGTTAATCTAGTATTAGCGCAAGCCTTGATAGAATATGAAGATAATATAAAACTTAGTGATATAGAAACATTTATTAAAGAAGCAGGTTTTACCAGTTTAGGAATATATAATAGTAATAATGAAGAAAAAAGTAATGATAATAAAAAACATAATTTAATTATATTTGCAGTACTTTCGATATTTATTTTATATATATCTATGTCTCATATGATTGGATTACCTACAATTAAGTATTTAAGTATGAATACTTATCCAATAAATTATTCAATATGTTTATTTACACTAACGATTTTATTTCTAATATATGGAAAAGATATTTTTATAAGTGGAATTAAAAATTTAATTCATAAAATGCCAAATATGGATACACTTGTAACTTTAGGAGTTTTTTCAAATTTTATATATAGTTCATACAATATGTTTATGATTTTTTTAGGATTTAATAATTATGTAGAAAACTTATATTTTGAAAGTTGTGCAATTATTATATTTTTTATCAAACTTGGTAGATATATAGATTCTAAAAATAAAGAAAAAACAAAAGAAGCAATTAAACAATTAGTACAAATAACACCAAATACGACAACACTTAAAGTGAATAATAGTGAAAAAATAGTTACTATTGATGAAATAAAAAAAGGAGATATTGTAATATCAAAACCAGGAGATAAGATTGCAGTTGATGGAACAATTATAAAAGGAGAAGCACATTTTGATGAAGCATTCATTACTGGGGAGTCAGTACCTAATAAAAAGAAGAAAAATGAAAAGGTAATTGCAGGTAGTTTAAATCAAGATGGATATATTGAATATAAGGCAGAAAAAATAGGAAAAGATTCAACAATATCAGAAATAGTAAGATTAGTAGTAGAAGCTACTAATACTAAGGCACCAATTGCAAAATTAGCAGATACAGTAAGTAGCTATTTTGTTCCATGTATTATAGTAATATCTATTATAACTTTAGTAGTTTATTTATTACTGGGATTTGAATTTAAAGAAGCAATTACATCATTTGTTAGTGTACTTGTAGTCGCATGTCCATGTGCTTTAGGTTTAGCAACTCCACTTGCCATTGTTGTTGGAGAAGGATTATGTATAAAAAATGGAATACTTGTAAAATCTAGTGAAATTTTAGAAAATGCACATAAAGTAGATACTATTGTATTTGATAAAACAGGAACACTTACTTTTGGTAATTTAAAAATATCTAAAATAATTAATTATGGAAAATATACTGATAAAGAATTAATTAAAATTGTTTCAAGTATAGAGAAAAATTCTAATCATCCAATAGCAAATACTTTTAAGAAGTATGTAAAAGATAATAATGTAAAAATCTTAAATGTATCAGATTTTAAAAATATTTCAGGAATAGGTATTTATTCAAAAGTAAATAAAAAAGATATTTATATTGGAAATAGTAAATTATTTTCAAAATTAAAATTAGAAAATAAATATATTGCTGATGAAGAAAAATTATCAAATGATGGTAATAGTATAATATACGTAATAGAATCAAATAAAGTAATAGGTATTATAGGAGTTAAAGATATTGTTAGAGATGGTACAAAAAAAGTAATAAATCAATTGAAAAAATTAAATAAAAATGTTATTATGTTAACCGGTGACAATGAAAAAAGTGCAAATATAATTGCAAAGTCAATAGATATAGAAAATGTAATTGCTAATGTACTTCCAAAAGAAAAGACTAATGTTATAAAAGATCTTTTAAAAAATAATAAAAATGTTATGATGGTAGGTGACGGAATAAATGATGCACCATCACTAGCAACTGCAAATATTGGTGTAAGTATAAGTGGAGCTACAGATGTAGCATCAGATTCATCAGATGTAATATTAATGAATGATAATTTAGGTAAGATAATAACATTAATGAAAATAAGTCAAAAAACAATTAGAAATATAAAACAAAATCTATTTTGGGCTTTTTTCTATAATATTTGTATGATACCAGTAGCAATTGGAATATTTAAACCATATGGTATTTACTTAAATCCAATGCTTGCTGGACTTGCTATGACAATCAGCAGTTTAACAGTAGTATTTAATGCATTAAGATTAAAAAGATGGAAGGAGAAATAATATGTTTAATAAAAAAGAAAAAATAATTATAAAAATAGATGGAATGAGTTGTAGTCATTGTGCAAAAAAAGTAAGTGATTCTTTATCATCTATTAAGGATATATCAAAAGTAAAAGTAGATGTACAAGAAAAACAAGCAACAATAACAGTAATAAAGGATATTGAAGATAAATTACTAAAAGAAACTATAGAAAATCTAGGATATAAAGTAATAGAAATAATAAGAAAATAAAAAAGAGGAGAAGTTATTATGGTATATTTAGACTATGCTGCAAATACACCAGTAGATAAAAATGTATTGGATTTATATTATGAAACAACACTAAAATATTATGCTAATCCAAATTCTTTTCATTCTCTTGGAAAAGAAGCAAAATCATTATTGGACAAATCTACTGAAAATATTGCTAAGAATTTAAAAGTTTTACCAGAAGAAATAATTTATACAAGTGGTGCTACTGAATCAAACAATTTAGCCATAAAAGGTATATGTGAAAGATATAAAAATTTTGGTAAACATATAATTTTAAGTAGTTTAGAACATAACTCAATAATTGCTTCAGCAAATGTAATGCAAGAACTTGGTTTTGATGTTGATTTACTTCCAATTTCAAAAGATGGCTTAGTTGATATAGATGCACTAAAAAATCTAATTAGAGATGATACAATATTAGTTAGTATTTGTAGCGTTGATAGTGAGATAGGTTTAGTACAACCAATTGAAGAAATAGCAAAAATATTAAAAAAATATCCACATACATATTTTCATACAGATGCATCACAGTCAATTGGTAAAGTAAATATAGATTTTAGCGATGTAGATTTAGTAACAATCGCACCACATAAGTTTTATGGTATAAATGGTATTGGAATACTTATAAAGAAAAAAAATGTAAGCTTAAAACCTATTATTAATGGTGGTAAATCAACTACTATATATAGAAGTGGTACACCTGTATTAGCAAATGTAGTATGTACAGATAAAGCACTAGATATAGCAGTAAAAGAACTAGATAATAGATATAATTATGTTTTAAAATTAAATAAAAAAATCATAGATAATATTTCTAAATATAAAAATGTACATATAAATAATACTGATAAGTCAATTCCATATACAATTAATTTTAGTATAAAAGGAGTTAAATCATTACAATTTGCTAGTATGCTTGAAAAAGAAAATATATATGTATCTACTAAAACATCTTGTTGTCCACTTGAATCACCATCAAAACTTGTATATGCATTAACAAAAGATAAATCACTAGCAACTACTTCTATAAGAGTAAGCCTTTCACACTTAACAACTGATGAAGAGATAGATTTATTTCTTAAAACTTTTGATAAATGTTATAAGGAGTTAGAAGTAAATGGAAAAATATAAAGAAATAGAAAGAAGTATAATTAAAAAATATAGAAAAGATATATGGAGTAAATTTGTAAAGGCAGTCGCAGATTATAATCTTATAAAAGAAAATGATAAAATTATGGTGTGTATAAGTGGAGGAAAAGATTCCTTTTTACTTGCAAAATGTATTCAAGAATTAAAAAAACATGGAAAAGTAAATTTTGACGCTTATTATGTAGTAATGAATCCTGGATATAATGATTATAATAGAGATTTTATAATTGATAATGCAAAGCTTTTAAATATACCAATTCAAATGTTTGATAGTGATATATTTGATGTAGTAGCGAAAGTTGATTCAAAAAGTCCTTGTTATTTATGTGCGAGAATGAGAAGAGGTTATTTATATAGTAAAGCAAAAGAATTAGGATGTAATAAAATAGCACTCGGTCATCATTTTGATGACGTTATTGAAACTACTTTACTATCTATGTTTTATGGATCAGAAATTAAAACAATGATGCCAAAACTTCATAGTGATAATTTTGAAGGACTTGAATTAATTAGACCATTATATTTAGTTAAAGAAGATGCAATCATTTCATGGAAAAAGTTTAATGAACTAACCTTTATAAATTGTGCATGTAGATTTACTGAAGGATGCTCACTTATAAACGATGGTACAAGTAAAAGAAAAGAAATAAAAGAACTTATTAAAAATTTAAGAAAAGTTAATAAGAATATAGATCACAATATATTTAAAGCATTAGATAATGTAAACTTAAATTGTATTTTAGGTACAAAAAAAGATGGAAAATATAAAAGTTTTCTAGATGATTATGAATAAAGGTATAACGATATAATATTTATTAGACATAAAATAATAAAAACAATCTATAATAATAAATGATAGGAATTTGGTGTTTATTATGAAAAAAAATTTATATCTCTATATCTTTTTATTTTTTTCATTTTTTTTAATTATATTTAGTTTTAATTCAATAATTTCTCTAAAAAGAGATCAAAAAAAATCAGTAGAATTAAATAATAAGTTAAAAAAAGAAAGTTTAAAAAAAGTAAGCAATATAAATACTAATCTTGTAAATCCTCCTGAAAATAAAAATGATGTATATTGGTCTTATGTAAATGAAGATTTTTTGAAAGTAGATTTAACAGATTTAGTAAACCAAAATAATGATACTGTGGGTTGGATAAAAGTAAATGGTACTACTATAGATTATCCAATTGTCCAAAGCAATGATAATGAATTTTATTTATCACATTCATTTGATAAAACTGAAAATAGGGCAGGATGGATTTTTTCAGATTTTAGAAATAATCTTAATAATTTTAATTATAATAGTGTAATTTATGGACATAGACTTAGAGATAATACTATGTTTGGTAATCTTACTTATGTATTAGAAGATGAATGGTATAATGACAAAAATAATCATATTATAAAATTATCAACATTAAAGTATGAAACAATCTGGCAAATTTTTAGTATATATACAATATATAAAGAAAGTTACTATATAACAACAAATTTTAAAACATTAGATTCATATCAGAAATTTTTAGATACTATCTCAAAAAGAAGTCAATATTATTTTTATACAACAGTTAATACTAATGATAAAATATTAACATTATCTACATGTAAAGATTCATATGGACATAGACTTGTTGTTCATGCAAAACTAATAAAAAAGGGAACTAAATCCCTTTAATATTTTGTCTAATTAATTTATTTAAAATTGATATAAAACCAGTAAGTCCTAAAATTCCTATTAATAAATATATAAGCATTGAATCTCCTGTTTTAGGATTTTCTTGTGGAATATCATCAAATAACTCATTAACTTCTGCTATAGTTACTTCATCACCAGATGCAATTGTTTTAGTAATACCATTCATTTGTATAATTGCATTATCAGAATCATCAGGAACCCAGAATGTTGGTTTATCAGCACTTTCAGTTGTATTTACTATGTTAATATTATCTGCAAGTGTAACTTTAACAGTTGTTGTAACACCTTCACCTTGACCAAGTTCAATACCGCCAAATCCATTACCAGATACATCAATAGTACCTTCTAATTTAACAGATGAACCATTTACTAGTAATGCTGCATTACCACCAGTTAGTTTAATATCTCTTATTGTAGCATTTGTTTTATATACTTGTAGTATATATATTCCTCCCCATACAGTATTGTCAGAACTATTATCTTTTCCAAAAGTACCAATATATTTTATTGTATGTCCTTTACCATCAATAGTAAGAGGTCTTGTGATATTAATTTTTTCAGTAGTATTTATATTATCGCTAAGTGTTATTACATCAACATCAACATTACGAATTGCTTCTTTTAATTCATCTTGATTACCAACTTTAACTTCAGTTAATGCATAAACATTTGTAGTTTTAAAAATAGTAAATGCGATAAAAAATATTGACATTACTTTTAATAATTTTTTAAACATATATATTTCCTCCTTTCATTTATAGTTTTAAAATCACAATAAAATTTATACTGGAAATATTTATAAGAAATTTATTTTTAAGAATATTTTTAATAAAAAAATCCATATTATTTATAAGTAAATGGTTAAAAATAAACTCAATATTAAAAATATTGTCATTTAATATATTAGATATATATTAAAGGAGCGTGACAATATGAATGAAAAATTTGAATTAGAAGTTTTAACTAGACTTGCAGTAATAGAAAGTAAAATAGATGATTATAAAAATCTTAAGCAAAAATCAGAAGATGCATATAATATAGCTAAAAAGAATGAAGAATTAATTATTGAAATTAAAGATAGAAACAAGTGGTTATGGAGAACTGCTGTAGGCTCTATAATAACAGGATTAATAAGTTTATTAACTTTATTTATAAAATTAGGTATAGGATTTTAATATGTATAAAAAGGTCTAGAATTTTCTAGGCTTTTTTGGTATAATAATCTTGTAATTGCCCAATAGCCAAGTGGTAAGGCGGTAGACTCTGAATCTATTATGCGTTAGTTCGAATCTAACTTGGGCAGCCAATGGCCTATTGGTGAAGTGGCTTAACACACTGCCCTCTCACGGCAGCATTCATGGGTTCGAATCCCATATAGGTCACCAGATTGATAGAAAACTCGGACTTTTATAGTTCGAGTTTTAAAATGTTTAAATTTATGCTAAAATATTTATAGATTGAAATTGATATATTTGTCAATTTTGAAAACACATTTGTATATTGACAAATCGAGTATTACTATTTATTAGTAGGAGGTATATAAATGATAGTTAGAAAAGCAAATTATGATGATGTAAAAATATTAAATACGTTTTTAACACTTTTAATAAGAGACGAAAGACAATATGACTTAGGAATTGATGAAAATTTTATTGTTACTAATATGTACGAAAATTACATAGAAGATTCTAATAAATTGATTATTGTTGCTGAAGAAAATAATAAAATAGTAGGTTATTTATATGGAATAATCAAACCAAACGATGATACATATAAATACATAATTGCTAAATTAGATGCATTATACATTGATAATAATTACCGTAATAAAGGAATTGCTACATCTTTAATAGAATATTTTAAAAAGTGGGCCATATCAAAAAATGCTCATAAAATAGAAGTAAATGTTTGGAGCAATAATATCAAAGCTAAACACTTATATGAAAAAAACAGTTTTAAAAAAACAAGTGAAACATTAACTATTAATTTATAAAGTTGTTGTATTTCCTATTTTAGGTCACCAATTTGATATAAGCTTGAATGCTGGTTCAAGTTTTAATATACTTTAATCCATTAAGTTATTTACTATAAAAAAATATAAAAATCTAATAAAATAAAGTGTTAATATTAATATAAATTTTATATAATTATAGTAGGTGATAAAGTGAAAAATAAAAAAAATATTATTCTTTCAATTTCATGCTTTTTACTAATTTTATTAATTGTATTATTAAAAATGGATAAAGTCTATAATTTTGATAATTATGTTTATAATCTTATTTCTCCATTTATTTGTTATGGCTTAACTTGTTTTTTTAAATTTATAACCAATTTTGCAAGTTTCTCGTATATAATTATTTTCATAATATTATTGTTTATATTCATAAAAAATAAATGGATAGGAATAATGATTGCAATTAATTCAGTTAATAGTTCTATAATTAATAAGATTTTAAAAGCTATTTTTGTAAGACCAAGACCAAATGTATTACGATTAATTAAGCAAGGTGGATATAGTTTTCCAAGTGGTCATGCCATGGCATCAATGACTTTTTATGGCTTTTTAATATATTTAATAATAAAATCAAACATAAATAAAAACATAAAAATATTACTAATATCATTACTTACTATTTTAATATTATTAATAGGAATAAGCAGAATATATCTTGGTGTTCATTATGCAAGTGATATATTAGCAGGCTATCTTGTTTCTATAATATATTTAATATTATTTACTAGTGTAATAAATAAATTAGATATTGGGCAGTAATATTTACATATATTAGTCAAAAACTCTACATTTTATGAGTTTTTTAATTTTTTTATGGTATACTATATTTAGAATTGGAGTGATTGTATGTTTAAGAAGAATAATAAAAAAGATTCTCTTGATATTGAGAATATTAATGGTAGTATAGAATTACTTAATAGAATCTTAAAAATAACATTTGTTGTACTTATTATAGTTGCTATAATGGTAGTTACTTTTGTTGTTAAAGAGTGGAAAATATTTAGTTTCATTAAAATATTATTAAAAGTTTTAGTTCCATTTTTTATTGGATTTATAATTGCATGGTTGTTTAATCCGATAGTTAAATTTTTATGCAATCATAAGTTTAATAGAGTAAGTGCGACTATACTTGTGTATTCAGTATTTCTTATAATATTAGGTACATTTATAGTATACAGTGTTCCAACAATAACTGATCAATTGAATCAATTTATAAATTTAATACCAAGGTTAAGTAATAGTTTAAATGATATTATAGATAAAGGCTGTGAATTTTTAACTCCTATTTTAAATGATGACGTAGACGCTGTAAAATTAGAATTATATAATTCAGTTATTACAATTGCAAAAGATATAACTATTGGACTTCCTGATAAAGTTATAACAATAGTTACTACAATTGTATCTGGATTAGGTACATTTATAATAAGTTTATTTATAGGTTTATATATGCTTTTTGATTTCGATAATGTTAGTAAAGTTTTAATTAATTTTATGCCAGTATCTTGGAGAGAGGATGCTAGAAATTTAGTAGATGTATCAAATAAAACTCTTGTAAACTATATACAAGGAATATTTCTTACAACATTATTAGTATGGATTGGAAATAGTATTGGATTTTCAATTGCAGGATTAAAAGCAGCATTATTGTTTGCATTCTTCTGTGGAATAACAAATATCATTCCTTATGTAGGACCATATATAGGAGGAATACCTGCTGCTATTGTTGGTTTTTCACAAAGCATACCAACAGGTATTTTCGTAATAATAAGTTTAGTTGTAGTTCAATTATTAGATAATGTTATATTTACTCCTCTTGTTCAAAGTAAAGGTTTAAAATTACATCCTGTTACAATAATAATTGCTCTTCTAATATTTGGCAATTTCTTTGGAATTATTGGTATGGTATTTGCAGTTCCATTAATCGCAACATTAAAAACAATATTTAATTATTTTAATGATAAATATGAATTTATAAAATTAAATGAAGAAATAGAAGAAGAAGTACGAATAAAAGAAAAGGAAAAAAAGTAATATGAAGAATATAAAAAATTTATTATGGATATTATTATTAGGATTTTTTGTATATTATTTGCTCCCTGAATTTGCAAATGGAATGAATCAAAATGATGCAGATAACTTTGCGGTATTGTGTGTAATATTATTTAATTCAGTTTATGCAATATTATCAGGTATATTATTAACAAAATTTAATGGATTTAAGTGGTATTATTCAGTAATAATAGGAGTTTTCTTTATACCTGCAGTTTTACTTGATTATAATTCTAGTACAATAATTTATAGTATTCTTTATATGTTAGAATATATGATAGGTAGCAGTATATATATAAGATATTTTAGTAAATAATTAATAAAAAGATATAGAATTATTATATCTTTTATTTTTTTTCATATAATTTAATGGGTGAATGATATGATAGTAATAGATCCAGCTAGAGGAGGCAGTGATTTAGGTTCAAATGATAATGGCATCGTAGAAAAAGAATATTCTCTTTTAATAAGTAAATACATTTATGATAGATTAAAACAACTTGGTGCAGATGTAAAAATATTAAGAGAAGATGATATTTCAATCAGTGAACCTCAAAGGGCAACAATGATAAAAAATGCATATGGAAATAATTCAAAAGTAATAGCGTTATCTAATAGATTAACTTCTAGATCAGGTGAAGGTGCTGAAATAATTTATGCGCTTAGAAATAATGATACACTAGCAGAATCTATTGCAGATGAACTTTCAAATAAAGGTCAAATAGTAGATAAGTGGTATCAAAGAAGAAGTGAAACAAATACAGCACAAGATTACGAAGATATTCAAAGAGATACAGGTAATGTTCAAACTATAATAGTAGATTATGGAAATATAAGTAATACAAATGATGCAAATAGAATAAAAAACAACTGGCAAGATTACGCAGAAGCAGTAGTTAAAGCACTTGCAAATTATAATGGTATTCCATATTATACAGAAGATGGACAGACAGAAACATATATAGTGCAAAAAGGAGATTCATTATATAAGATAGCAAATAAATTTAATGTAACTGTTGAAGATATTAAAAGAGAAAATAAATTAAATAGTAATTTACTAAGTATAGGGCAAGTTTTAATTATACCTAGAAATATGACCTATCCACAAACAGAACCAACTGATGAAACATATATAGTGCAAAAAGGAGATTCACTATATTCAATTGCAAAAAAATTTAATACAACAGTAGATGAGCTAAAGTCATTAAATAATTTATCAAGTAATTTATTAAGTATAGGTCAAAAACTAAAAATTTCATTATCAAGTCAAAATATATATGTAGTTCAAAAAGGAGATTCTCTATATTCAATTGCAAACAAATTTAATACAACAGTAGATGAGTTAAAGTCCCTAAACAATTTATCAAGCAATTTACTAAGTATAGGTCAAAAATTAAAAATTCCATCATTAAGTCAAAATGTATATGTAGTGCAAAAGGGAGATTCACTGTATTCAATTGCAAACAAATTTAATACAACAGTAAATGAGTTAAAGTCTCTAAACAATTTATCAAGTAATTTATTAAGTATAGGTCAACAACTAATTATTCCAAGTTAGTTGTTTTTATCTATTAAAAAACTAACATTTGTGTTATAATGGTTTTGGTGGTAACCATGAAAATAGTAAAGATAAGTGCCTTATGGTGTTCTGCTTGTCTTATAACAAGTAAAGCACTAAATAAAATAAAGGAGGATTTTCCTGACATTGAGATAGAAAATCTTGATTATGATTATGATGAAGAAGAGGTTTCTAAATATAATGTTGGTACAAAGCTTCCAGTATTAATATTTTTTGAAAATGGAAAAGAAATAAATAGACTTGTTGGAGAAAAAAATTATAAAGAAATAAAAAAAGCAATAGGTAGGGATTAGTATGAAGAAAAGTTTTAGATATATTTTAATATTATTATTGGTATTTTTAGTATTTCCTTTAGGAGCTAAAGCACAAGATGTTGTAACTATATATTTATTTTATGGAGATGGATGTCCACATTGTGCACATGAAGAAGAGTTTTTAGAAGAATACATAAAGGATAGGGATAATGTAAAATTAAAGAAATACGAAGTATGGTATGATAAAGACAATCAAAAATTATTACAAGAGGTTCAAGAAAGATTAAATAACAAACAATCTGGGGTACCTTATACAGTTATTGGTGATAAAGTTTTAGTTGGATATTCTGAAGGTGTAACAGATAAAAATATTGAAAAATATGTTGATAATTATTTGAATGATATGGATAACTACCAGGATAATGTTAATCCAACAACTGAAATAAAAGAAGATAATGAAAATCCAAAAGTTACTGCTCAAACAGATGAATCTAAAGAAGATAAAGATGCATCAGTAACAACACAAGAAGATACAAAAATAAATGTTCCAATTCTTGGAAATATAGATGCAAAAAAAATATCACTTCCTTTATTATCAGTTATATTAGGATTTGTTGATGGATTTAATCCTTGTGCAATGTGGATATTAATATTCTTAATTACTATGTTATTTAATATGAAAGATAAAAAGAAAATGTGGATTTTAGGATTAACATTTATTATAACATCTGGAGTAGTATATTTACTATTTATGTTAACTTGGCTAAACTTGGCAACATTTATAAGTAAAATTTCATTTATACGATTAGCGGTTGCATTAGTCGCAATTATAGTTGGAGTAGTTAATTTAGTTAAATTTAGTAATTCATTAACTAAAAAAGATGATGGATGTGAAGTAGTAGATAAAAAAGAACGTAAAAAAATAATGCAAAAAATAACTGATATAACAAAAGAGAAAAAATTTATTATTGCATTAGTTGGAATAATTGTTCTTGCAGCTTCAGTAAATATTATAGAACTTATGTGTTCAATAGGAATACCATTATTATTTACTCAAATACTTGCAATGAATAATTTAAATATAGTTCAATATATGATTTATATGTTTATATATATTATCTTCTTTCTAATAGATGATATAATTATATTTGCTATATCTATGTTTACCTTAAAGGTAACTGGTATTTCAACAAAATATACTAAATATTCACATTTGTTAGGTGGAATTATAATGTTAATAATAGGATTACTTTTATTAGTAAAACCAGAATTATTAATGTTTAATGTATAAAGACTTAAATTAAGTCTTTTTTTCTTTTTATAAACATATAATTTTATAATGAAAGGATTATATGTTATGAAAGATAAAATTAAAGTAGGGATACCTAGAGCATTACTTTATCATAAATATGATGTATTATGGTCAACATTTTTTAAAACACTTGGAGTAGATATAGTTTTAAGTCCTAAAACAAATAAAGAAATACTTGAAAATGGAAAAAAACTATCAATGGATGAGGCATGCTTATCATTAAAAATATATATGGGTCATATAGACTATTTAAAAGATAAAGTTGATTATATATTAGTTCCAAGAATAGTTTCTTTAGAGAAGCATATGAAACTATGTACAAATTTTAGTGCATTATATGATATTGTTAGAAATACATTTAATATTAATATATTAAACTATAATGTTGATGTTGATAAAAAAATATATGAAGAAGATAGTTTTATTAAAATGGGCCAAGAACTTGGATTTAGTAAATCAGAAGCAAGTATGTCTTACAATCTAGCAAAAAAGGAAGAATATAAACAAAGTAAAATAAGGTATATTCTTGAAAAAAGAAAATTATATAGTAAAAAAACAAAAGTGTTATTAGTATCCCATGGTTATAACTTAAATGATAATTTAGTTGGTGAAATAATTAAAGAAATACTAGACGAAATGGACGTAGAAGTTATTATGGGAAATGTTATAAATGTCGATGGAGATAAACAGTTATATAAAACAATATCTCCAAGGTTATATTGGACATATAATCAGGAGTTATTGAATACTATTATGGAGTTTAAAAATGATGTAAGTGGAATAATACTTGTGTCAACGTTTCCTTGTGGTCCAGATTCTTTAGTAAATGAGATGTGTATGAGGAAGATTGATATTCCAATTATTAATATACTTATTGATGAACTATCTGCAAAAGAGGGTATGCAGACAAGAATAGAAAGCTTTATTGATATTATTAAAAAGGAGGAAATTTATGAATAATAAAGTAATAAGTTTTCCAAACCTTGCAAATTATGATGTACCAATAAAATATCTTCTTGAACATTTAACTGATGCAAAAATAATAAAAGCTCCATCAATGACTAAAAAGACTTTAGAACTTGGAAGCAAATATAGTCCTGATTATGTATGTTTACCATTCAAATATAATTTAGGCAATTTTATAGAAAGTCTAGAAAGTGGTGCCAATATATTAATTCAAGCAGGCGGTGGATGCAGATTTGGTTACTATGCTGAACTTCAAAAAAAGATATTAGAAGACTTGGGTTATAATTTTGAATTTTATTCTTTAACAGATAGTGATGTTAATGGTATAAGAAGTATATATAATACTTTAAAAAAAATACAGCCAAATTTAAGTAAGATAAAGTATCTTTATTATATATTTATATCAATATTAATGATAAATTATATGGATAATATAGATGTATATATAAGAAAAAATATAGGTTTTGAGATAAATAAAGGTAATTTTGATAGAACACTTAAGTCAATGTTAAAATCTTTTTCAAAAACAACAGGCTTTTTTGACTTATTTAAGAAATATAGAAAATATAAAAGAAGATTTAAAGAAATAACACTAGATAAACCAAAAAATTGTTTAAAAATAGGTATAGTTGGGGAACTTTATACCTCTATGGAACAATACTCAAGTTATTATATAGAAAAAGAATTAGCAAATATGAATATTGAAGTAACTAGATTTACAAATGCAACATATTTATTATTAACTAAAAGATTTAAAGAAAAAAAACTACTAAGAATTGCAAAGAAATATTGCAAATATCCTATAGGTGCAGATGGTATGGATAATGTTGCACGAGCAAAAATACTTATCGATAAGGGATATGATGGTATAATCCACATAAAACCATTTGGTTGTACACCAGAAATAGGAGCAATGAAAATACTTCAAAATCTATGTAATGATGAAAAGGTTCCAATTATGTTTATAACATTTGATTCTCAAACAAGTGAAATAGGAATAAAAACAAGACTTGAAGCATTTTACGATATGCTTATGATGAGGAGGAATAAAAATGAATAAAGCCTATTTAGGTGTTGATATTGGTTCTATATCTACTAAGGGTGTAATAATAGATGATGATAATAATATAATTGCTAGTGAATATTTATGGACTGAGGGAGATCCAATTAGAGCAGTAAAGAAATTATTAAAAAGTTTAAATGAGAAACTGAATAAATCTTATAAAGTAGTCTCAGTAGGTACAACTGGAAGTGCAAGAAAATTAATTGGAACTTTATTAAATGCAAGTGTTGTAAAAAATGAGATTACTGCTCACGGTATAGGAACAATAAATATGCATCCTGATGTTAAAACGATACTTGAAATAGGAGGTCAAGATTCTAAAATAATTTTAATCGATAATAAAATTATAACTGATTATGCAATGAATACATTATGTGCTGCGGGTACAGGATCCTTTTTATCAAGCCAAGCAAAGAGATTAAATTTAGAAGTAGAAGATTTTGGTAAAATTGCACTTACATCAACAAATCCTAGTAAAATAGCAGCTAGGTGCACTGTATTTGCTGAATCTGATTTGGTACATAAAGCACAGATGGGTCATAAAAAAGAAGATATAGTCGCAGGACTATGTAAGGCAGTAGTTAATAATTATTTGAATAATGTAGGAAAAGGTAAAAAAATACAACCCCCAATAGTATTTCAAGGAGGGGTTAGTAAAAATATAGGAGTAGTAAAGGCATTTGAAGAAGAACTAGGAGAAGAAATAATTGTTGATGATTTTGGTCATCTTATGGGTGCCTATGGTATAGCAATACTTGCAAAAAATAGTAAGAAAATAAGTGATTTCTCTTTCAATATATCAGATATTAATTTTAAAACTAAAGGTATTGAATGTAATAAATGTCCTAATAATTGTGAGATAGTAAAAGTGTATAAAGAAGATGTATTAATAGATTCTTGGGGAAATAGATGCGAAAATGGTATAAAATAAGAAAAAAACCTTTACAAATATGGGGTATAATATGGTATAATGTAATCAAATAGCAATATATATGATAGGAGCAT
Organism: uncultured Bacilli bacterium; assembly: GCA_947629025.1. Lineage (GTDB taxonomy): Bacteria > Bacillota_I > Bacilli_A > RF39 > UBA660 > CAG-433. The sequence goes on from CANRCC010000012.1 coordinate 21,047, forward strand.
GGTAAAATGACAAATAAATTAGATTATAATCAAGAAGCAGTATTAGATATTTTAAATAACCAAAATTATACAGATGAGCAAAAAAAACAATTATATGAGAAATATCAATTAGATTTAAAGAAAAAAAGAAAATCAGAAATAGTATCTAGATTAAATGATTATGCAAAGGATATACCTAGCATAACAAAGGATATTTATATTGAATGTTTAAAAAAGTATGAAAATGATGATTTATCAAAACCATTTGAAGTAATTGAAGAAGAATTAAAAATGTTTGCTCAAGAAATGACAGATAAATATGATTCATATTTAGCAACTAAACAATCTGATAGTGAAGAATCTGTAGAAGAGGTTAGTGATGAAATAGTTCCAGATGTAACACCAATATTAGATGAAAGTCAAAATCAACAAGAAGATGAATTTGATGATACATTATTTAAAGATCCAGAAGAGTTTGCAGAAAAAATGGAAGATGTAACTCCATCATTATATATAAAGGATGAAATTAGCGTTTTAAATGAAGAACCTGATACTGATGAAAAACCATTATTTGAAGGTAGTGAAGATGATCAAGAAGTAATGCCAGAAGAATTTCCAGATTCACTTGATGAAAAAGGAAATGCAAGTGCAATAATATTAAGTATAATTGCTATAATAATTGGAGTAGTAGTAATGTACTCTATAATAAAATTAAGATAATATAGTTAAAAACCTAGTAGAAGCTAGGTCTTTTTTATTATAAAGATTAAATATTGCATTTATTTTTTATATTTTATATAATTATTGTTGAGGTGTAGTAATGAACGAAAAGGGTAGGATAAATCTAAAGGAATCTTTAAAAAATTTAAAGATGAGCTGGAAATTTGCTAGAAAAAATAAAAAGTATTTATTTGGTTATATGCTTTTTTATATAATTTTATGTATTATTGGTGTAGTTGCTCCAATGCTTCAGGCAAAGCAATTATTAAACATTAGTAATTCAAAATGGGATGCACTTATTAATATTTCAATTTTTATATTTATAGTAGAGATGACAAGAAATCTTTGTACATTTGTATCTAGAAAATTAAGTCAATTATTCTTTAGAGAAACATTAACAGATCTTCAAATTGAATTAGCAAATTCAACATTAAAGCTAGAAACAGAAGAAATAGATAATAATTCTTCAGGATTGTTTATAGATAGATTAAATAGAGATACTAGTGACATAGCAGATGTATTTGGTTTATTAACAGACTCTATTACAGATGTAATAATTAATATAGGAGTTATAGGCGCAGTATTTATTGTTAGTAAAGAAATGTTTTTTTATTTTATATTTGCATTAATAGTTTTATACCTATTAAATAGATTAAGAATAAAGCAAAGATTTAAGATAGATAAAATTTATAGAAAATTAAGAGAAAGAAATACCGGATTAATTAGTGAAATGGTAAGAGGACTAAGGGATGTTAAAGCTCTTGGATGTGAGGATAATTTTATCAAATTAGTTGAAAAAAGACTATGTAAAGCAAATGAAGAAAGATACAAAATGGATAGTGTAGATAGAAGACTTTCAATTATGACAGGAAGCGCGGAAGATATATTCACTTTAGGGTTTATACTATTTGGAATAAAACTAATATTTAGTGGGTCTTTAACAATAGAAAACTTTGTTATTTTATACATGTATCAATCTAAAATATATAATTTATTAAGATTTACAACAAATATGATGGAATATTTAAAAGACTTTAATTTATCAGCTTCTAGGGTATTTGAAATACTTGATGGGAATACATTTAAAAAAGAAGAATTTGGTAATATTATTTTAGATGGAATAAATGGGGATTTTGAATTTAAAAATGTAACATTTGGTTATGGAACAAAAAAACCAATAATAAATAATTTAAGTTTTAAAATTAATGCGAATGAAACAGTTGCCTTTGTTGGTAGAAGTGGTGGCGGAAAAAGTACAATATTTAGTTTATTAACAAAAATGTATCATCCAAGAAAAGGTAAAATAACAATAGATGGTTATGATATAAATACGTTAAGTAAAAGTACAATAAGAAATAATATATCAATAATAACTCAATTACCATATATTTTTAACTTTACAATAAGAGAAAATTTAAAAGTCGTAAAAAGCGATGCAACAGATCAAGAAATAGAAGATGCTTGTAAAAAAGCATCAATCCATGATTTTATAATGACTCTACCAGACAAATATGATACACTAGTTGGAGAAGGCGGAATAACTTTATCTGGTGGACAAAGACAAAGATTAGCAATTGCAAGAGCATTCATAAAAAAATCAGAAATAATATTATTTGATGAAGCAACAAGTGCACTTGATAACGAAACACAAAGAGATATACAAAATGCTATAGATAATATGAAAAAAGATCATACAATTCTCATAATTGCTCATAGATTATCAACAGTTATAAATAGTGATAGAATTTTATTGGTTGATGATGGAAAAATAGTAGGAGAAGGAACTCACAGTGAATTATTTAAGAACAATTCATTATATAAAGAGTTATATATATCAGAGTTAAAAAAATAGATTAAATTCTATTTTTTTATTGTTGTACCTGGATAATAATGCGATAAAATACTTTTATAATTATAGCCAGCATTTGCCATCCCATTAGAGCCATATTGACTCATACCAACACCATGCCCATATCCTCTAGTTGTTATACTAGCATTATTTCCATTTATTACAATATCAAAATCTGCACTTCTAAGACCTAATGCTTCTCTTACTTGCCTTCCAGTAAAAATAGATCCACCTATATTAATTTCTTTTATATTAGATCCGTCAGTATAACTTAATATTTCAATTATAGAATCACTACTTAGGTTAATACCAAGTTTAGAAGATATAGTATTTATATCCATAGATACAGTTCTTAAATAACTAGATGCAGATTTGTCAAATTCTGATGTTACACTAACTAAATATGGATAATAATTACCAAATACGTCAAGAGATGATTCTGTTTTCCCATTATTTGTTGAATGATACATTGCTTCTATATATGTACCATTATAAGTTAAGTATTCTCCAGAAGTAGATTCAACAGCATTTTTAACTTTATTATAGTATGTATTAAATCCTGATCCCCAGTTTGTTCTCATTTGATTAGTATCAATATATGCTTGAGTACTAACAGTATCTGTAAGTATTTTTCCTGTACTTTGAGCTTTTAATGCATATGTTCTTGCGATAACACTTTGAGCTTTTAATGCTTCTATATTAAATGATGCTGGCATTTCTGCTGCTACAACACCAATTATATATTCTTCTAGTCCAATTGTAATAACGGACCCATTATTTCTATGGACTGTAACTGTTGGACCACTTTGTTTATTTTCAGTAGCTATTTCTGAAGATTTTTGAGTATTAGTTTGAGTATTAGCTTGTGTATTTTGATTGTAATTATTTTTAGGTATATTGCCTTTTACAGTAGCATTAGAATATGTATTTTGTTTAGTTTCAATATTTTCTTTTTGCTCAGTAGAAACATCCTTAGTTTCTTCAGTAATTTCTGTTTTACTATTTTCTAGTGTATCATTATCTTTAATTAAGTATGTGATACTATTATTAAAACTAGGGACATATTGCATATTATCTTTTATATCAGAATTAGTAAAATTAGTAAGCAAAATACTTCCAATAATTACTCCACCACATGTAAGTATAATTTTATTCTTCTTTATAATAAGTTTTGCTTTATCTATATATTCTTTAATTTCATCAGCTAATTTTTTATGTTTAAATTCAAAGTCTCCAAAGTCATAATTTGTATCTATTTCTAAATATAGAATATCATCTTTAAACATATGATTTATAATCATATTTATCACCATTATTAATTTGAACAAATTTATGTAAAATAAACATTAAATACTTGTTATTTAAAAAATATTGTGTTATATTAATAGAGTATTTTTATGGCGGCATTGGTGAAGTGGTTAACACGCTAGTTTGTGGCACTAGTATGCAAGGGTTCGATTCCCTTATACCGCCCCATATATGTGTAAAATTAGAATACTCTAAAAGTGTTCTTTTTTCGTGCTTTTCACTAGTAACTAGTTTATATTATAATTGCTATTTTTAAAGGAGATGAGGTACTATAACGACTAATAGCCTAACATTTCCCAATAACTTAGAATACACACTAAAAGAAGCTTTAATTTATAGTTTCTTTTTTAGTATATACAATATAATTTAATCGATTAGTTACTTTTATTGATTTAGTATTATATACTTTAATATTTAGATTATAATAGTTTATAAAGATACTATTAATAGTATCTATATCAACACTCTTTATAATATTTTCTATATAGTTATTATCTTCTAAAGTATATATTTCTTTAAATATCTCCATTCTAAAATTATTAATATTCATAATATTATTTTCTCATAGTTGGTATGATAAATACATTAATGTAGTTAATGATATGTATGAAGATAACGTTTTAGATGATGAAAACATTGAAGAATTAGATTGTAAAGAAAAAGATGATTTTGAAAGATAAAATTATATAAAAATAGTTAAATTAAACAAATAATATGGTATAATCGTTATATATATTGCTTGTTAGGAGGGTTAAAAATGAGCATTAAAGATGAATTATTAAAATTTAGAACAAAGATTACTGGAACTACTGAAGTAGAAAATACACTAATTGATTTAGATGCTAAAGTTGATGATTTTATTGATTGGTATTTTAAAAGTATGGTGAAAGGAAATTATACTGACATTGTAGAATATCATGCTCCAAGAGAAATGAGAGATTTAATTGAAAAAATAGCAGTATGGTATGAATTGAGATACCCAAGTTATGAAATTAATAGATTAATGCCAGGAAGTGGACAAGAACAAATTAGTGTTAATGATGTAATGTTTAGAAATAATCCTTATGTAAATGAATTACTTGATGAAAATTTAGATGCAAAGGAACTAGATTGGAATGATTTTTATAACACTAATGTATTTATGAAATCATTACCATGGGAAGAAAGATGTTATTTTACTAAACCAAGATATAGAGATATAGTTTATTTAAATCCAAATTCTAGAGTTGCATATTTACATTTAACAAAAAATGGATTTGTTGAAATGGCTGAAGATGTTACAGACTATACAAATTCAGTTATAAAAGATGAAGAATTAACTGGATTAAATGTTAGAGATGTTGTTAAATTGTTTAAAGAAAAAGGAATTGAACTACCAGAAAATAATGAATTAGAAAAAACTATCAAAGAAGCTAATAAATGGATTGAACAAAAAGAAGGAATATTAGATTGTGCAATGTATAGAATTATAGAGCGAGGTGGGAATAGAATTGGTCCTCGTAGAGCATTCTTATTTGCTAAAGAATTTGGAAGAAATATTGATATTCCAATGATGTATGCAGTAGATCGTTCTGATCCAGGATTAAGATTATTTATGAACGAATATATTAAATCTGGAGGTTCAAAAGATTTAGAATGTTATGTAGGATATTTTTCTAGAGCTAGTAAAAAAGAAAAATTAGATACAATATCTGTACAAGATTTGATATTAACACAAAATAATGATGCTGCAACATTCTATACACCAGAAGAAGATGAATTACACCAGAGACTAGTTAATGCTATTGCAAGTCAAGTAGATTATGAATTAGTCAAACAAGAAGAAGTTAGGAGATTAAGATTAGAAAGAAAATTAGAAAAAAGTAGAACAAATAAAGGCTAGTAGAGACTTATAAAATAGTTATACTATGCTCTTTTTTTGTAGTAGGAGGCTTTAGTTTGAAAATAACTTTCTGTTTTTATGACGAATGTGTGTCTTAAACAAAGTGAAAGGAATGATAGGTTAAAATGAACAATACTAATAAAGATGTTACCATTGGTGGTAAGTGGAAAATATTAGATAAACAATATCAAGGCGATTTAACTTTTAATAAAACAAATGGGATTATAATATTATCAATTTATTATAAAGATAATGAAGAATTTTTGGCATGGATGGATAAACCAACAGATATAACTACAATAACGGGAAAACTAAATCAAGAGATTAAATGTACTTTGGTTGATTGTCAGATTGTAAAGAGACATTCTGATGGTTTTGTTCGACATCATATAGTAATTGTAGCGAAAAATATGTTTATTAATATCTCTAAAAAACAAAAGGAAAATATTAAATTTAATGAAGTTCATTTTCAAATTCCCAATATTATTAAATGGTCACAGTTAAGTGGTTTTGAATATATGGATGATCCACTATACACATTTAAAATAGGATACAAATTTAAAGATACAATATCAGAAGAAATAGATGATAATACTACTATTGAGTTTGTTCCAGTATTTGGAAAATTTAATTTTGATATGCAAATTGAAAACTTAGATATTTCGCAACATGTTGAAGTAAGAATTAAAAAGAAAAATGCTAAATCATATGATGAATTTTTTAAAGACTTTGATATGATTATGAATTTAATAACATTAGCAACAGGTTTAAAGATTAATGTTTCATTAGTGCAAGGTATTAATTATAAAAAATATACTTCCAAAGTTGGTAAAAAATATAATTATATAAAATATGAAATAATAAAAAATACAATGAACAATTTATCAACTAGTAATCCTGATAAACAAGGAAGTATTAGAAATTTTTTATTTAATCTTCAAGAATTTGCTTCTACTGATAAATTAAAAAAATGGTTTAATACGTACCAAGATTATAAGAATATTTATAATTTATATAACTTAGGAATTAATAATGATATTCCAGATGAAATAAAATTTTGCAATTTAATGCAAGCATTGGAATTAATGCATACAAAAAAGTATAAAAAAACAGATAAGTTTTTTATGCATATTGAAGAAAAGTTTAAAGATAACAAAGAAATAATTGATTTAATAGAAAAGAATTCGAATCAAGTTGGTAACAGTTATATAATTTTAAAAAATCGCATTATAGATATTTTTATAAATGATTTTAAGCTTACAGATAAAGAAAAACTTATAGATAAAATTGATGACTTATCAACTAGATTTTCTGATACAAGAAATTACTATACACATTATGATGATGCAAAAAAAGATAAATGTCTTGTTGGAAAGAATTTAAAATATGGTATATACATTCTTGACTATTTAGTATCTAATTATATTTTACAAAACTTAGGATTTAATATAGATGAGATTAATTCAAAGAAGGATTTAGTATTAAATGATATTCATAATGAGGAAATGATAGATAAGATTATTAAAAATGAAAGGATTAGTTAGTATATGAAACAATCAAATAATGAAGTTGTAATTCCATTATCTTTAATAATGGTTAAGTCACAATGGTGGTTATTGGCACTAACTACACAAATAAATCGAGTAGAAAAAAATATGAATTCAACTAAATATGAAGAACAAGTGCAAAGAATGGCAGATGATCATTTTTTGAAAATATCACTAAAAAAATTATGTGAATGGTTGACTGAATTTGATAAATATGTAGAGGAATTTGAAGATATATTAAAAAATTTAAAATCATTGTATGATATTAAATTGTTGAGAGATGTTTCTGAACACGAAGTTGATTATTATAAGCAAAAAGGTAATAAGCAAAATAAATTTATTAATAAAGATTATAATCAATCAATAATAAGACCATTAATAATAAATGATGTATATTATATTGGTGGAAAAATTAACATTAATGAATTAAAATCTATATTGGAAGAATTAAAAATAATATTAAATAATAATTATAATTTTAAATTTGAAGCAATATCTATATTAGATAAATTAATGGAGGAACCAATAGCTTAAAAAGTATTCCATTTATCAAAAAATATGGTATTGTTATTTCAGTGATTATTTGTTTATCAACTTTTACTTTAGGGTTTCAGATAACCTTTGTTATCGCCCCATATAAACGATAAAACATACTAGAAATAGTGTGTTTTTTAATTAAAAATGTAGTCAAAGTTATTAAATAGAAATAAATACTTGACATTTGTAATATAAAAATTAAAATAATGTAAGGTGATTAAATTGGCAAAAGTATTCTTATATTTATATCCTATTGAAGAATATACAAAAATGTTTTTATTTCACGATGATAAACTATATGATGATTGGAATATAAAAAGACCTCTTCCTATCTTAAATGAATGTATTGACAAGCGATATAGAGATAATGGTTATAAAATAGTATATGTACTATATCCTGACAAAAATATATTTGGAATCACACTACAATCACAAGATAAAATTATTTATACTGATGTTACTTTTGATGAAGCAAGTGCATGTTATAGTGATGGTACTCATAAACAAAATTTTGTACCAAAATATCCAAATGAACAATTTTTGTTAAACCAACTTGGGCATATAGATGAATTAGTTGTTGGTGGATACCATTTCAGGGATTGTGTAAAAAGAGTTGGAGAAGCTGCTTTGAATATGGGAATAACTACGCTCGTTGACCTTGATTTAACTGATTTATTTTTTTCACTTTACAAATATGATGACTATTTTCAAATAGATAAATATAATCCAGAAAGATACAAAGAATATATTCAGAGGCAATTAGAACAAAATGGTGAAAGAAAAGAATTTGTAGAACAACATCTTCAAAAAGTATATGGAAGTCCCATTTATGAATTTTATCCTGAAGAGACACCCAAATTAAAAAATAAGAGGCTAAAAAATATATAATTTAAAATTTATCTGAGTTTGATTAATAATTAACAATATCTATGTATATAATTATATAAAAATAAAGACAAAAATAGTCAGTAATGATATTGTAATATATAAAAGTAGTAATCCTTTTTAGGATTATTTTTATTCTTATAAGGAGGATATTTATGAACTATAACATATTATTAGACAGTGAGGAAACACAAAAAATTATGCTTAAATATAATTTAGCATTAGATTTACTTGAAACACAGCTTAATATGCTCATTAAAGAGTTTGAATTTAAAAATAAATATAATCCTGTTGAACATATAAAATCTAGATTGAAATCAGAAAAAAGCGCAATTGAAAAATTAAAAAGAAAGGGATATGAATTATCCATAAATAATCTAAATTTACATATTCACGATATGATTGGTGTTAGGATTGTTTGCTCATTTATCTCTGATGTATATGATATAGTCAAAATAATAAAAAATTCGAAACAATTTAAAATAAAAAGTGAGAAAGACTATATAGAAAATCCTAAGGATACAGGATATATAAGTTATCATATGATAGTTTTAGTACCTATTTATTTTGATGATAATATAGAATATGTTGAAGCAGAAATACAAATACGAACTGTAGCAATGGATTTTTGGGCAAGTTTAGATCATAAAATACAATATAAGTTTCCAAAGAATATTCCAAAAGAAGTAAAAGAAGAGTTATTTAATTGCTCACTTGTTATACAAGCACTTGATAAAAAAATGTATGAACTAAATCAAAATGTAAGAAATTACGACTAAATATTATCTTGTATTAGAAAAAACAATATAAAATATGCTCTCACATAATTGTTTTTAATTGGTAAATAATATATAATATATAAAGATAGTAGGAGGTAAATTATGGCAAAGGAATTAAATGATAAAGAGATAGAAAATATTGATAAATATTTTAGAGCAGCTAACTATTTATCTGCATGTCAATTATATTTACTTGATAATCCACTTTTAGAGCGACCACTTAAAAGAAGTGATGTAAAAGCTAATATTGTAGGACATTGGGGCACTGTACCAGGACAAAACTTTATATATGTACACTTAAATAGAATAATAAAAGAATATGATTTAAATATGATTTATATCTCAGGTCCTGGGCATGGAGGGAATGCTATAGTATCAAATGTATATTTAGAAGGAACATATAGTGAAATATATCCAAATATAACTGAAGATAAAGAGGGATTAAAGAAACTATTTAAGCAATTTAGCTTTCCTGGTGGAATATCATCTCATGTTGCTCCTGAAACACCAGGTTCAATAAATGAGGGAGGAGAACTTGGATATTCATTATCACATGCATTTGGTGCAGTTCTTGATAATCCTGATTTAATTGCCACATGTGTTGTTGGTGATGGTGAAGCAGAAACCGGCCCTTTAGCAACAAGCTGGCATTTGAATAAATTTTTAAATCCAAAAACAGATGGTGTAGTATTACCAATATTACACTTAAATGGTTATAAAATTGCAAATCCAACAGTACTTTCTAGAATATCAATGGAAGAATTAGAAAACTATTTTAAAGGATGTGGATGGGAGCCTTATTATATAGAGGGTTCTAATCCAAAAGAGATGCATAAAAAAATGGCAGAAATATTAGATGAAATTGTACTTAAAATAAATACAATAAAAAAAGATGCAACAGAAAATAAAATTAGAAGACCAATGTGGCCAATGATAATATTAAGAACTCCAAAAGGTTGGACAGGTCCAAAAGTTGCTGAAGGAAAGAGAATAGAGGGAACATTTAGAGCGCACCAAGTTCCAATTGCATTAAATGAAGAAAATGATAAAAATCTTGGTTTACTTGAAGAGTGGCTTAGAAGTTATAAACCAGAAGAATTATTTGATAAATCAGGTAGATTAAAAAAAGAATTAAAAAATTTAGCACCTATCGGAAATAGACGAATGGGAGCTAACTTAAATGCAAATGGTGGAGAATTATTTAAACCTCTTAAAACACCAGATTTTAAAAAATATGCTGTAGAATTTGAAAAACCAGGAAGTGTTGTAAAACAAGACATGATAGAACTTGGAAAATATATAAAAGATTTAATCAAAATAAATCAAGATAGTAGAAATTTTAGAATATTTGGACCAGATGAAGCATTATCAAATAGATTAAATGCTATATTTGAAGAAACAGATAGACAATGGGTAAATAAAACATATGACTATGATGAATATCTTGATGTAGATGGAAGAGTTATAGATTCCTATCTTTCAGAACATTTTTGTGAAGGTGCACTAGAAGGTTATTTACTAACAGGAAGACATGGATTTATTCATAGTTATGAAGCATTTGCAAGAATAATTGATTCAATGGTTTCACAACATGCTAAATGGTTAAAAGTTACAAAAGAACTTCCATGGAGAGAAGATATATCTTCATTAAACATAATTTTATCTTCTCATATTTGGCAACAAGATCATAATGGATATACTCACCAAGATCCTGGATTTTTAAATCATTTAGTAACAAAAAAATCAGATATAGTAAGAATGTACCTACCTCCAGATGCAAATTGTCTAATATCTTGTTTTGATCATATAATAAAGACAAAAAATTATATAAATGTAATTGTAGCATCAAAACATCCAAGATATCAATGGCTTTCTATGGATGAAGCAATAAAACATTGTACTAAAGGTATAGGAATATGGGAATTTGCAAGTAATGATGCTTTAGAAGAACCAGATGTTGTTTTAGCTTGTGCAGGAGATACACCAACTCTTGAAGTTTTAGCAGCTACTACTATATTAAATAAAGAAATACCAGATTTAAAAATTAGAGTTGTTAATATTGTTGACTTAATGAGATTAGAGTCTAATAAAAAACATCCACATGGACTTACTGATTCTGATTATGATGCAATATTTACAAAAGATAAACCAATTATATTTGCATTCCATGGTTATCCATCTTTAATTCATCAATTAACATATAATAGAACAAACAAAAATATGCATGTACATGGTTATCAAGAAGAGGGTACTATCACAACTCCATTTGATATGAGAGTTCAAAATAAAATTGATAGATTTAATTTAGTAATAGATGTACTAAAATATGTACCAGATTTAGGTAATAAGTCATCACAGTTAATTGAATGGTGTAAAAATAAATTAATAGAACATAAAGAGTATATAAAAGAATATGGTAAAGATATGGATATTATCTTAAATTGGAAATGGGATAAAAAGGATATTTAATATATCTTTTTTTTGTAGTATAATTATTATGGAGGGTACGTGGTATGAAGTATGATGTTGTAATTGTAGGTGCAGGGCCTGCAGGATTATTTTGTGCATATGAACTTATAGAAAATAGTCCAAAGTTAAAAATAATAATTTTAGAAAAAGGTAAATTTGCTCATAATAGAGTTTGTCCAATGAACAAATTAAAAACTGAATGTAAAAATTGTAATCCATGTAATATATTATCAGGTTATGGTGGTGCAGGTACATTTTCTGATGGTAAATTAAATTTTATTCCAAAATTAGGAAAATCAGATTTGTTCAAATATATGTCTGAAAGTGATGCATACAAGTTAATTGATGATACAGAAAAAATATTTAATAAATTTGGTATGGATGCAGAAATTTTTCCAAGTAATATCGAAGAAGCAAAAGAAATACAGAAGAAAGTTGCTAAACTTGGACAAAGATTACTAATAATTAAACAAAAACATATAGGTAGTGATTATTTGCCTAATTATATTGAAGAATTTTCTAAATATTTAGAAGATAAAGGAGTTAAGATATTAGAAAATACTAATGTATTAGATATTGAAAGTTTAAGTGAAGATAATCATAAAGTTACTTATGAGATAAATAATAAAAAAGAATGTATAGATGCATTAAACGTAGTAGTTGCGCCTGGTAGAACTGGTGCAAAATGGGTTCAAGAACTTGCTGATAAATATAAAATAGATTATATGTCAAAAAGTATTGAAATTGGAGTTAGAGTTGAAGTTAGAAAAGAAATAATGGAAGAAATATGCAACGTTATATATGATCCAACTATATTTATTAAGACTAAAACATATTCTGATGAAATAAGAACATTTTGTACAAACCCAGGAGGTTTTGTTGCAAAAGAAAATTATTATGGATATATTTGTGTAAATGGACATTCCTTAAAAGATGTTAAGTCTAATAATTCAAATTTTGCATTTATTTGCAAGGTAAACTTAACTGAGCCTGTAACTAATACTCGTGAATATGGTGAATCAATTGCTAAAATAGCAAATGTACTTGGAGATTCAAAACCAATTATTCAAACACTTAGAGATTTAAAAATGGGAAGAAGAAGCAATTTTAATAGAATAAATAAATTGTTTATTGAGCCTACACTTAAAGATTGTGTTGCAGGAGATCTTGCTTTAGTCTTACCACATAGAATAGTATTAAATGTATTAGAAGGATTAGAAGAGTTAGATAAAGTAATACCTGGGGTTAATAATGATGAAACTTTATTATATGGACCAGAAATTAAGTTCTTTAGTAATGAGATAACTACAGATAATAATTTTAAATTAGATAAATATAATGTATATTTCATAGGAGATGGTGCTGGTAAAGCAGGTAATATAGTTTCTGCAGCTGCAACAGGATTAGTATCAGCAAGAGATATATTAAATAGAGTAAAATAACTCTTTTTTTATGGTATAATATCGTAAAGGTGATTAATGTGAGAAAAAAAGTTGCTATTGTAACAGGTGGTGCGAAAGGAATTGGCAGAGAATTAGTAAAAGAGTTAGCTAACAATAATTATGACGTTATAATTAGTTATAATAAAAGTAAAATTGAGGCAGAAGAATTAATGAATTATATAAATAATAATACAAATGTAAATGCAACCATAATAAAATGTGATATTACAAATGAACAAGAGATAATTAAAATGAGAGATACAATTATAGTTAAGTATAATAAAATTGATTTATTAATAAATAATGCATCATACGCATGTGATAATTATATTGATGATAAATCGAAAGAAGAATTTTTAAAAGTTCTAGAAGTTAATGTTGTAGGTACATTTTTAGTTACTAAGTATCTTTATCCATATATTAATAATGGAATTATAGTTAATGTATCATCAACAGATGCTACATATTCTTACAATAAAATAAGTATGGATTATTGTGCCTCAAAAGCTGCAATAAATTCGCTAACAAAAACATTTTCACAGGAATTTACAAACATAAAGGTAATTGGTGTTATGCCACGATGGACTAATACTGAATCAGTAAAAGAAATGAATCAGGATTATTTAAAAAATGAACTAAAAAGAATAGGACAAGAAAGATTATATGAACCAGATGAAGTAGCTAAAAATATAATTAATATAATTAATAGCAATATAAATAGTGGAGATATTGTTGAGGTATAATGAATAACTTGGTATTGACAAAATAGTTATACATATGGATAATAATTTAGAAATGTGGTGTGTTTATGAATATAGATAAAATTATAAAACAAGCAGAAAGTTCTATTAAAGAAGAATTTGAAAAGATAGATGAATTATGTTATAAAAATAGCCAAAAAGTTTTAAATGCATTTAGAAAAAATAAAATTTCAGAAGCACATTTTACTGAAACAACAGGATATGGTTATGATGATATTGGAAGAGACACTATTGAAAAAGTTTTTGCAGATGTATTAGATGCAGAAGATTCACTAGTTAGAAGTCAATTTATATCAGGATCACATGCATTAACTGTTGCTCTTTTTGCATATCTAAGACCTGGAGATACTATGTTAAGTATAACAGGAACACCATATGATACATTACACGAAGTTATAGGAATTGTTGATAATGATAGTTCACTAAAATCATTTGGTATTAATTATATGCAAATTGATTTGAAAAATGATGACTTTGATTATGAAAGTATTGTAAATATATTAAAGAATAACACTATAAAATTAATAGAAATTCAAAGATCAAAAGGATATAGTACAAGAAAAAGTATTACTATGGATAAACTTGAAAAAGTAATAAAAGAAATAAGAAAAATTGATAAAAATGTAATTATAATGATTGACAATTGTTATTGTGAATTTGTATCATATAATACACCCTTAACTTTAGGGGCTGACATAATTGTTGGATCATTAATAAAAAATTTAGGAGGAGGAATCGCTCCTAATGGCGCTTATATTGCAGGTAAAAAGAAATTAGTTGATTTAGCAGCAGAAAGACTTACACTACCAGGAGAAGGAAGAGAGGTAGGACCAACATTAGGAATTAACAAGTCAATATTACAAGGTCTTTTTATGGCTCCATCTGTAGTAGCAAGTGCCCTAAAAACAGCAATATTAGCAAGTAAAGTATTAGAAGATTTGGGATATGAAGTTGAACCAAGATATAACGATAAAAGAGCAGATATTGTTCAAAATATTAAATTTAATGATGAAAATAAATTAATTAAATTTTGTCAAGGAATTCAGATGGGTTCACCAATAGATTCTTTTGCAATACCACAGCCATGGGATATGCCAGGATATGTTGACAAAGTTATAATGGCCGCAGGTACATTTACACAAGGTTCATCAATTGAAATATCATGTGATGGACCAATAAGAGAACCTTATATTGCATATTTACAAGGAAGTCTTACATACGACTATGGGAAACTTGCATTAAAATCTGCAATAACAAAGTTAATTAATGATTAATATTAATAAAGGAAAGTGAAAAAATGAAAGATATTAGAAATTACAATAGAGAATTTAGAAAATTTATATGTAAAATTGAAAGTTTATTTTCTTCTTATTGCGAATTAAACAATATAAATGAATTAAAAGATCCTCAGAGTTTATATTTATCTATATTTAATTCTATCGCAAATGAAGGTATGTCTAATCCTATAGTAAGATTATTATATGGTTTATTATTGATGATTGGATATAGTGATTCATATATGATGTTATTAACAAAAGATAAATATAATACGTTAACCAATGAAGAATCAATATATTTTAAATTATTAAAAAATGTGAAAAATAATGATGAATTGGTTAAATTATTTAATAGTAATCAAGTATTAGCAAGTTATGCAATATCATCTATAGTTGAATTTAATAAAATGAGTGCATTTGATAAAATTCTTAGAGTAAAAAGATTATCAGATATGGAAAAAGAAAAAATAAAAAGTATAAATACTTTATATTATCAAGATTTAGAAAATTATGATATTGAAATTAATATGGAATTAATTTTAAACCAAATAAGAAAAGGACTTAATACCTATCCATTAGATAAATTATTAATGGATTCATCAATGTTTTTAAATGAACTAAAAAATGCTAATGAATCTTCTGCTAAAAAAATACTATCTCATTTAATAAAAACAAATATAGTTGTTTGCGATTATATATTAAATTATCAATCAAGTAATGAAAAATTTAATGATATTGGTATAAAAGAACGAGCAATTAATAAGTTAAAATGGTTTAAAGAGTGCGATAAAAATACACTTATAAAAAATTTAAGAGTACATCAAATAATGGAATTATTAGAAGATTATATGTATTATGAAGATATAGTTAACGATAATGATTTAAAACTGCCAGACTTTTATGATAATAAAATGGATGCAAAATTAAAGAAAAAATTAGAATTTATAGATCAGGAGACTAATTAATATGATAAATAAGTTAGAAATAGAAGAATATGTTGATACAATAATAAATGATAATAAATTAAGGAAAGTAAATAACATATATTTATCAAAAAGACAAATAGATATATTAGATAAATATAAGATAGAATATAAAAATATTACAAACATAAAAGAATTAATTTTTAATGTGGAAAATTATATAAATGAAAATTTTCAATATGAAGAATTAAGTGATTTGGAAAGTTTATCACAAGAATTATCAGAATTTAATTATTATTATAATACTAGAAAATAGCATATTACATGTTATTTTTTATATTATCTATCTCTTTATTGATAGCATTTATCATCTTTTTAAGCATTTCAATTGTTTCATCTTGATTATTTGTTGAAAAATTAGGATTTGGATTATTAGGACTGCTCATATCTAATCCTCTTTCAGCCATTACTTGTTTATAATATGCATTTGTACAAAGTACTTGCGCGACCAACATAAGCCAGTTTCCCAAGGCATTTTGTTCATTTGCGGTCGTATCATCTATAAGAAGATATCCAACTGCAACAGCACTAAATGAAAATAATTTAGGGGATATGTTTGGAATTAGCCTCATAATAATACTCCTATATTTAATAATATGTAAAAAAAAGATTAAAATTTAATTTACTGATTTATATATAAAATATAATTATCTATTGTTTTTATCAAATATGAATAATAAAAAATTTTTGATATCTTTTAATTATTGACTTTCTTACAAATAAATTTTATACTAATATTGTAAAAAGAAATATTAAAATCAAGTTGGAGGGAAAATATGGAAAGATTATTATTTTCTACTCTTGGATTGATTTTTGGATCAGTATTAACAATAATTTTATTGAGTTTTGTAACAAAATCAAAAGAAAGAAAATCTGATAATATAATAGAAAAAGCTAAAAAAGAAGCGGATAAATTAAGACGTGATACATTGTTAGATCTTAAAGAAGAACAACATAAATTAAAACAAGAAACTGAAAAAGAACTAAAAGAAAGAAAATCAGAAGTAAAAGAATTAGAAGATAGACTACAACAAAGAGAAAATAGTATAGATAGACGTGATCAATTACTACAAGATAGAGAAAATTTATTATCAGAAAAAGAAAATAGTTTAGTACAAAGACAAAAAGATATTCAAAAGTTGGAAGAAAAAACAGAAGATGTATTGAAAGAACAACTAGAGAAATTAGAAAAAATATCAGGATTAACAAAAGAAGAAGCAAAAAAATCAATAATGAAACAAGTTGAGACTTCTATGACAAAAGAAATTGCTGCATATATAAAAGATAGAGAAGCAGAAGCAAAATTAAACGTTGATAAAAAAGCAAAAAATTTATTAACATTATCAATGCAAAAATATGCATCAGATATTACAAATGAGGTAACTATATCTGTTATAAATTTACCTAATGATGAAATGAAAGGAAGAATAATTGGACGTGAAGGTAGAAATATACGTACAATTGAGGCAGTAACAGGGGTAGATTTGATAATAGATGATACTCCAGAAGCAATTGTATTATCAAGTTTTGACCCATTAAGAAGAGAAATAGCAAAAGTTACCATTGAAACATTAATAAAAGATGGAAGAATTCATCCAGGAAGAATTGAAGAAGTGTATGATAAATCTTGTGAAGAAATACATAATAAAATTATAGAAAAAGGTGAAGAAGCAATATTTCAGTTAGGAATAACAAAAATTGATCCAGAATTGGTAGAAATTATAGGTAAACTTCACTTTAGAACAAGTTATGGACAAAATGCATTACAACATTCAATTGAAGTTGCAAATTTATCAGGTATATTAGCATCTGAGATTGGAGAAAATGCAAGTTTGGCCAAAAGAGCAGGATTACTTCATGACATAGGAAAAGCAGTTGATTTTGAAATTGAAGGTAGTCACGTTGAAGTAGGACTTGAAATTGCAAAAAAATATAATGAAGATGAAGTTGTACAGAATGCAATTGCTTCACATCATGGTGATATTCCAGCAAATAATATAATATCATCATTAGTTGAAATTGCAGATGCAATAAGTGCATCAAGACCAGGTGCAAGAAATGATTCATTAGAAAATTATATCAAAAGATTACAACAACTAGAAGAGATAGCAAATAGTTTTGATGGTATTGAAAAATCATTTGCAGTCCAAGCAGGAAGAGAATTAAGAGTAATTGTAAAACCAGAGGAAATAGATGAACTTACTGCAGTTAAAGTAGCAAGAGATATAAAAGATAGAATTGAAAATGAAATGCAATATCCTGGAACAGTAAAAGTAACATTAATTAGAGAAACTAGAGTTGTAGAAGAAGCAAAATAGTTTCTTTTTTTAATATTATAAGAAAAATATCATATAATTTTTATAGGTGATATATGTGAAAAATACTATTAATTATTATTACAATATATCAATAGAAAATTTTATTAAGTCAGATAAAAATTATTATTTTTACTACAATAATGAAGAGTATCACCTAATTATTTTTAATAGGCCATATGAAGATATAGAGTCATTGTATAAATTGAATGTAGAGATGGTAAAGAGAAATTGTCTTGTTCATAAATTGATATTAAATAAAGATAATCAACTAGTTACTATGATAAATAATATCCCATACGTATTAATTAATTTATGCAAATACAGAAATGATAGAGTATTTTTAAACGATATAAATTATATTCAAAATATGACAACAAATATAGAATATGACAATATGCTTCTTAGAAATGATTGGATTAAATTGTGGAGTGAGAAAATCGATTATTATGAATATCAAATTAGTCAGGTTGGTAAAAAATTTCCGATATTATGTGATAGTTTAAGTTACTTTATAGGGCTAGGAGAAAATGCAATAAGTTACATAGTTAATAATTCAACATCAGAAGATTATAAAATGTGTGTATCCCATAAAAGAATAGATATTAATCAAGGAAGTTTTGAATTTTATAATCCATTAAATTTTGTCATTGATAGTAGAGTTAGGGATGTGGCCGAGTATATAAAAAATTGTTTTATAAATGATAAGTTAGATTATTATGAAATTAAATCGTATTTTAATATAAGTAATTTTAGTACGAGTGAATATATTCTTTTATTTTCAAGATTGTTATTTCCAACATTTTATTTTGATATGTACGACGAAATAATAAATAATAGTGATGATGAAGAAAAAATAATTAAGCTTATAGAAAGAAATTACGATTATGAAGATGTGATATTTAACATTTATAAATTTATTGTTTATGAAAGAGGGGTACAATTAGAACCAATTGAATGGATAATAAAAAGACATTCTAATTAATGTCTTCTTTAAATTCTTTAACTTGTATTACTTCAGGGATTTCTGATGTTAAAATAGTTTCAATAGTCTCTGCAATTGTTAAGTCAGAATAAACGCAATTAGAACAAGTTCCAAGCATTTTGACATATGCAGTTCCATTATCAAATTTTATAAATTCAACATCCCCACCATCATTTATTAAGAATGGTCTTATTTTTTCAATAACTTCTCTTATTTTTTCTTCGACGCTCACAATTATTCCTCCAATAAAATTATACACTTATTTGATAATATAGTAAAGTATAAGAGTAAAATGTTATATTTTGTGTTATAATAACAAAGAGAGGTTTATTATGAAATATCAAGTAGGTAATGTAATAGAAGTAACTGTTACATCAATTGAACCATATGGCGCATTTGTTGCTGCTAATGAAAATTATAAAGGTTTAATTCATATATCTGAAATAAATGGAAAATATATAAAATGTATAAATGATTATTTAAACGTTGGAGATAAAATTTATGCAAGAATATTAGATGTTGATAAAAAAAATAAAAAAATAAAATTAACACTTAAAAACCTGAATTATAAATTATCAAGTACTGAAAATGATTTAGAAGATACAAACTTAGGTTTTTCCTTACTTGCTGATTTATTGCCATTTTGGATTAATGAAAAATTAGATAGTATGGAAAAATATAAATAAATGTAAAATTTAATTAAATTTCATTGACAAATTTTAATAACAATGTTATATTTAATTACGTCAATATTTATTGGATTCTTAGCTCAGTTGGTTAGAGCACCTGCCTTACAAGCAGGGGGTCACAGGTTCGAGTCCTGTAGAGTCCACCATTTTGCCGAAATAGCTCAATTGGTAGAGCAACTGACTTGTAATCAGTAGGTTGCGGGTTCAATTCCTGCTTTCGGCACCACTATGGGGAGATAGCGAAGTGGCTAAACGCGGCGGACTGTAAATCCGCTCCTTAGGGTTCGGTGGTTCGAATCCACCTCTCCCCACCATAGCTTGCCTCGTAGCCAAGTGGTAAGGCATCAGACTTTGACTCTGACATGCGCTAGTTCGAATCTAGCCGGGGCAGCCATGTTTTGTTGTTATGTCCTGTTAGCTCAGTTGGTAGAGCATTTGACTTTTAATCAAAGGGTCATGCGTTCAAGTCGCATACAGGACACCAGTTGTAAATTACTTGCAGTTTTTGCAAGTTTTATTTTATATATATTGAAAAAGTACTAAAAAGTTATAAAAAGACTTGAAAAAAAGTAAAATTTATTATATACTTAAGAAGTCTGAACAAGTTATATCAGACAAATGGTGCCTATGCCTTAGTTGCCTCAGTGGCGGAATTGGTAGACGCACAGGACTTAAAATCCTGCGTGGGTTAAACCACGTGCCGGTTCAAGTCCGGCCTGAGGCACCATCTATTTGGAGAAATACCCAAGTCTGGTTGAAGGGACCGGTCTTGAAAACCGGGAGGTCGGGTAACCGGCGCGGGGGTTCGAATCCCTCTTTCTCCGCCATAATTATTATATCGCGGGATGGAGCAGTCTGGTAGCTCGTTGGGCTCATAACCCAGAGGTCGCAGGTTCAAATCCTGCTCCCGCAACCAATTGTATTGTAGACTATAATAGTCTTTTTTTTAATTTTAAGCATATAGTTTTATAGGTGATAATATGAAAATTTATGCTCATAGAGGTGAAAGTACTTATGCATGTGAAAATACTATGACAGCATTTTATTTAGCGTATCTAGTTAATAGTGATGGCATAGAGACAGATATACGAAGAACAAAAGATAATGTATTAGTATTAATACATGACAAGACTATTGATAGAACATCAAATGGTAATGGTAAAGTATCTGATTATACATATAAAGAATTATTAAAAATGGATTTTGGAAATTCAAAATATAAGGGTGAAAAAATAGTAAAATTAGATGATTTTTTAAAATATTTTTCAAACAAAAATATTCATATTTTATTAGAAGTTAAAGAAAAAGGTTATGAAGAAGATATAGTAGATTTAGTATCAAAATACAATTCTGAATTTATTACTATTATATCCTTTAAATATGATGTTCTTAAAAAAATGCGTGATTTATCCAAAAAAGTAAGTTTAGGTTGGTTAATATATGATCTAAATGATAAAGTTTTAAAACAATGTATTGATATTAAATTAAATCAAGTATTAGCAACGTCAGTTTGTCTTGAAGAAAATGAGGTTGCTGAATTACATAAAAATAATTTTATTGTAACTGCATGGGGAGTTTTAAACAAAATTGATATAAAAAGATTAAATAATATTGGTGTAGATAGACTAATTTATGATAGTAGCTTTATAGCAAAAAAAGTGTTAAAAGGTTCTTAAAATGAATAAAAGCAAGATATATACTTTTTTTAGTGGAATAATTATAGGATTAGGAGTTGTTCTACCAGGTGTAAGTGGATCAGTCTTAGCAATTATACTTGGAATATACAATGATGTAATTTATCTATTGAATGATAGTACCAAAACCTTATTCTATAAAATAAAAAAATTAATTCCAATTTCTTTAGGATTATTATGTGGAGTAATTTTATTTGGAAATATATTAATATTTTTAATATCAAGTTATGAAATTCAAATAAAATATTTATTTATAGGTCTAATACTTGGAAGTATACCAATATTAAATAAGCAAAGTAAAGTTAGTGAAAATTCTGGTTCAAATATCAAATATATTGTAATAACATTTTTAGTATCATTATCATTATTTATGTTATCCGATTTTGATTTAATAAAATATAAAGGTATTAGTACATCTTTTTTAACAATGTTACTAGCAGGATTTTTATATATATCCGGAAAAATAATTCCAGGAATCAGTAGTTCATTTTTTCTAATGATTTTAGGAATGTATGATTATATATTAAACATTATATCAAATCCATTTTCTATATCTATATATGAATTTGTAAAGTTAATTCCATTTTTTATAGGAATTATAATAGGTTTGATAACATTAATAAAAGTCATAAATTATTTTCTTATAAATTATAAATCAAGGACATATAGCATTATAATTGGTTTTGTATTAGGATCTATAATAGCAATATATCCTGGATTTAGATTCGAAATGCCATACATAATATCTATATTTATAATGTGTATATCTTTCTATTTTACTTATAAGTTAGGAGTTAAAAAATAAAATTTGACACTTTTAAGCAATAAGTATTGACAATTTTATAAAAAATTTAGTATACTTAAATAGCATTTTAAGTATTTTGGTTCCGTAGTGTAGTGGTTAACACGTCTGCCTGTCACGCAGAAGATCGCGGGTTCAAGTCCCGTCGGAACCGCCATATTTTTTTTGGCTCTGTAGCTCAGTCGGTAGAGCACGAGACTGAAAATCTCGGTGTCGGCAGTTCGATCCTGCCCGGAGCCACCATTAATTTGTTTTATACGCTCGATGTTATGCGCTCGTAGCTCAGCTGGATAGAGCGTTTGGCTACGAACCAAAAGGTCAGGGGTTCGAATCCCTTCGGGCGCACCATAACGGGAAGTAGCACAACTTGGCAGTGCACATGGTTTGGGACCATGAGGTTGCAGGTTCAAATCCTGTCTTCCCGACCATTTGAAATTTGAGTTGAACTTTTCAACTTTAAATAATAAAAAATCGTTGGTTTTTAAAGGAAAATCAGCGATTTTTTGTTGCAAAAAAATATGGAAAAAAATAATCTGTTTTTGATAGATAATTTACCAAAATGTGAGCCATTAGAAAAGAAAATTAATATTACCTGTAGTTTCAATAATGTTAAGTGTATATTTAAGCATGGTAGAATATTAAC
>CANRCC010000013.1 GCA_947629025.1 uncultured Bacilli bacterium
GCAAGAAAAACTTGCATTTACCTTTATTTTGCATATATTTATTAAAACTTGCATTTTACCTTTTAACTAACTTTTTACGCCTTATTTATATAATAAAAAAATATATAAATCTTATATATTTAATTGGGTATCACTTTTTCTTAACTTCCCATGGTGTTTTAACCATTCTAGGTTCTCCCATATCATCTTCATAACCCTTAGCAGCTGGTATTACATATCCCACACAATCAACAAGTCGTATATTGGCTTCAAATTCATCTACTTTTATTTTAGCAGCATTACTAGGTACAAATTTTGGTTCTATTGTCATTATTGTTTTACCTTGTGCTGTTTGAGGTATTTCATCTAAACATCTTTTTCTTTCATATTCATCGTCAATATTAGGAACTACAATATTTTCAATAAATTTTTTTATAAATGTAGATTTCCCAGTTCTAACTGCACCTACTACACCTAAGTATATATCTCCACCAGTTCTTTCTGATATACTCTTTATTATATCTATCTTTTCCATTTAATCCCTACTTTCTTTATTAAACTATATGAATAATAAGAAGACTTATTACAAAAAATGCTACTTTACACTTAAAATTTATTTATGTAGTGTTTTTTTTTGTGTTATGATATTATATTATTAGTAGGGTCGTGTGATTTATGGAAAATAATAAAAGATTAATGTTTGCTAAAATTTTATTAATTATAATCACTATAATATTACTATTTTTACTATATTATAAAGTAAATAATATGAAAGTAGAATTTTCTTTAAAAGGAGATAAAGAAATAGAAATAGAAATTGGTGATAAATACAAAGAACCTGGTTTTACTGCAATGCTTAATGGAAAAGAAATAAATGATCAAGTATCTGTTAAATCTAATATACAAGAAAATAAATTAGGTTCATATAAAGTAGTTTATAATTTAAAAGTAGCATTTTTAAACATAGATAATAGCATTGAAAGAAAAGTAAATGTTGTTGATAAAACAGAACCTATATTAACTGTTAATAGTAATGATGAAGTTACTTTAAATATGTATGATGAATTTGTTATGCCAACTTATGAAGCATATGATAATGTAGATGGTATAATAACTGATAAAATACAAATTAAATCTAATTTAAATACAAGTGAAGAGGGAAAATATCAAATAGTATATACTGTTTATGATTCTAGTAAAAATAAAGCAGAGAAAATAATTACTGTAAAGGTTGAACCAAAATATAAAAATTCTTATATTGAAGTTTCTATAAGTAATCAAAAATTAAATTACTATGAAAAAGGAAAATTAATTCTTACATCAGATATAGTATCTGGAATAAATAATGGTACTCCTATTGGTAATTATAAAGTATTACGTAAATCTAGAAATGTAAATTTAAAAGGAGCAGATTATGTAAGTTTTGTAAATTATTGGATTGCATTTATAGGTAATTCATATGGATTTCATGATGCATCATGGAGAAGCAGTTTTGGTGGAAACATATATAAATATAATGGAAGCCATGGATGTGTTAATATGCCATATAATAAAGTCAAAGAATTATATGAATTAGTTGAGGTGGGAACACCGGTTTATATCAAATATTAAAAACTCTCTATTTTGAGAGTTTTATATCATTTTATCTAAATTATCAGGGACACGATCATTTACAACAGCATTAATTATTTTATCTTCTTGTTCCTTACTTACCTCTTTTCCTGTCATAGCACTAAGTTCATGAATTACTTCTCTTAGTGTTTTTTCATCTTTCATATTATCACCTTGAAGTTTTTGTGCAAGATTAACAATTGTTGATTTTTTTATATTTGTCTTCTTTTCTACTTTTTTAAAAAAATTATCGTTTAAATTCATATAGACTTTCACCTCTAGTCTAATATATGGATTTATATTATTTTGGTTACTATTATATATAATAAAAAAACAATAACTAATATTGCTTTTTTATTCTTCACCTTTACTTTTAAACTGAAGTATTATTGGTGTACCCTCAAAATCAAAATTTTCTCTTATTTTGTTTTCTAAATATCTTTCATATGAGAAATGAACTAGTTTTTTATCATTAACATTTAAAGTTATTTTAGGAGGCATTACTCCTGTTTGTGCACAAAAGTATATCTTTAATCTTCTTCCTTTGTAAGATGGAGCTGGATTAAGTGAATATGCATCTGATATAACATTATTAAGCAAACTAGTTTTTATCTCTTTTCTAGAGTTATTATATACTTTAATAACCTCTGGCATAAGAGTATGTATTCTCTTTTTTGTTTTTGCACTTAGAAAAACTATAGGAACATAACTTAAAAATTGAAATTCTGCTCTTACTTTTTTTGTAAAAGTCTTTATATCATTTTTATCTTCTACAGTATCCCATTTATTTACAACTATAACTATAGGTTTACCTGCTTCTAGCGCATAAGCGGCAATATGCTTATCATGTTCTATAATTCCTTCTTCTGCATTTATAATTACAAGACACACATCGCTACGTTCTATAGATTTCATTGCTCTTAGTACACTATATTTTTCTATTGATTCAAAGATTTTACCCTTTTTTCTCATTCCAGCAGTATCAATTACAATATAATCTTCTTTTTCATACCTAAATTTTGTATCAACAGAGTCTCTAGTAGTACCAGCCTCACTACTAACAATTACTCTATCCTCATTTAAAATCGCATTAACAAGTGAACTTTTACCTACATTAGGTCTTCCTATTAAACAAAATTTTAATATGTTTGAATCTTCATCAACAATATCCTTTTCAAAATCTCTAGTTATTTCCTCTAACAATTCTTTAAATCCAGTACCATGTTCTGCACTTATTGAAATATAATGTTCAAAGCCAAGTTCATAAAAATCATATATATTGTCCATATGTTTTTTATTATCCATTTTATTAATCGCAACTATTACCTTTTTATTTGATTTATATAAGATATCTCTAACGACTATATCGTTAGATGTTATACCTGCTTTCGCATCTACAACAAATACTACTACATCTGCTTCTTCAATTGCTATTTGAGCCTGTATTCTTATTTCACTATTAAATAATTCCTCACCTACATCAATTCCACCAGTATCTATAAGATTAAATTTATATCCATTTTTATCATAAACACCATATATTCTATCTCTAGTTATACCAGGAACATCTTCAATTATTGATACCTTTTTACCTATAAGTCTATTAAATATAGTTGATTTTCCTACATTAGGACTTCCAACTAATGCAACTGTTGGTAATCTCATAAAATCACCTCACTCATCAATTGTTAATTATATCATAATATCAAAAAAAAAGAAATTTATATCTTAACACCTCTTCCTAAAACTTTATAAACAAAATCATCATATATTAATTTTGAATTTTCAAGTAATAACGCATCAACCTTATCAACATTTAGATAATATTTATTGTTATAATAATATATATCATTTCCTATGTAATCAAGTGGATCATCTACTTCATACAAAAATAATTTATCAAAAAGTATATTTAATCCTATATTATTTGCATCTTCTTCATCATTATCTATTTTATTCATTTCAACAATTGTACCATATAAATTATTAATATATATATTTATATTATAATTATTTTGTATATCTATATCATAATTATCCACAATATAATTAAAAACATCAAATAATAACTTTTTAATATCATCAATATCATCAGATACTTTTCTATCTATCACATAGATAACTATTTTATCTGTAAAATACTCAATCTTCACACTACCACCAATATATTATATGAAAAAAAGAAGAATATTTTATTATTCTTCTTCATTATAAACTATCTTACTTATTATATTAGTTACATCTTTTTTTCCTAATTTTGTAGAACTTGAAAACAATATAAATTCAGAATCATCATCTAATGATAATGTATCTTTTATTAACTTTACTTGTTTTTCTCTTAAAGTTTTTCCTATCTTATCTACTTTAGTTGCTACTATGGCAACATCTAAATTATAATATTTTAAAAAATTAAGCATAAGTAAATCATCACTAGTTGGTTTATGTCTAAAATCTATTAATAAAAACACTTTTTTTAAATTATTTCTATTTGCTAAATATTCTTCTATCATTAATCCAAATTTTTGTTGACGTTCTTTACTAACGCTAGCAAAACCATAACCTGGAACATCAACTAAATAAAAATCATCATTTACATTATAAAAATTTAACGTTTGAGTTTTTCCTGGTTTACTAGATATTCTTGCATAGTTTTTTCTCTCAATTATAGAATTAATAAAACTACTTTTACCTACGTTACTTCTCCCTACTAATAAAAACTCTGGTTTATTATCTTCTGGATATTGACTTTGTCTAACTGCACTAATTGACAGCTCGACACTATTAATTTTCATTCAAATCACCATAATTATTATAACAAAATAAAAAAATTAAAGCAAATTAGCCCTAATTTTATCTTTTTTTATTAGAATTATTATAATTTTTACACAAATCATCAAGTTCTTTTATTAAATCTTCCATTTCGTCAAAATTTTTTAATCTAGCACCTGATGAAAATTTATGACCTCCACCATTATACTTTTCTAATACTTTGTTTATAATAGGTCCTCTACTTCTTGCATTAACCCTTATTTGGTTTTGTTTTATATCTTCAGAAAAAGTTACCCAAACTAATACTTCATTTATATTATTAAAGTTATTTACTAGATTTCCACTACTTGCTGGATCAACCTCAAACTTTCTTATTATTTCATCTGTAAGTTTAATATAAGCAAATCCATTTTCTGTAACTATCATATTTTGAAACATATAACCTTGAAGTCTTATTTCAGATAAAGGTCTTGCATATAAGTCATCATAAAGTGATGTAAAATCAATATGAGTATCATTAATTAACCTAGCAACTAATGACATAGTTTTTGGACTTGTATAATAGAATAAAAATCTATTAGTATCAGAAACCAGTCCCATAAAAAGTCTTTCAGCAGCATATTTAGTCATTTTAAATTTAGTTGCATATACTAATTCTATTATCATTTGACAAACACTGGATTCAGTATCATCAACCCATGAAATACTACCGAAATTATCTACTGCAGGATGATGATCAATCTTAATAACATCCTTAAACTCATTTATATTCTTTACCCCATCAATTCTTTTTAAATCTGGTGTATCTAAAACTATTAATAAAGCATCGCTAAAATCCTCTTCTTTTACCTTATCTACTTGACCCATATACTTAAATTTTGTAGATGACGCACCTATTGCATAAACCTCTTTTTTTGGAAATGTTTCTTTTATTATTTCTCTAAGTCCTATTGAACTACCAAGTGCATCAGGATCTGCGCCTATATGTCTTGCTATATATATTTTATTAAATCTTCTTATTTTCCAGTATATTGCTTTCTTCATTTAAACACCTTTTTTCTATATTAAATTTGCTGTATCTCTTGCTATCATAACTTCTTCATTAGTTGGTATTACATAACAAGGAACTGATGAATCATCTTTTGTAATAATTCCTTCTTTTCCAAATCTAATTTCATCATTAACTTTCTTATCAACTTTTATTCCTAAACATGATAATCTATCTAATACCATTCTTCTAATATGAGGTGCATTTTCACCAACACCAGCAGTAAAACAAATTGCATCAACACC
Source organism: uncultured Bacilli bacterium (assembly GCA_947629025.1). GTDB lineage: Bacteria > Bacillota_I > Bacilli_A > RF39 > UBA660 > CAG-433. The sequence continues at coordinate 5,653 of CANRCC010000013.1, forward strand.
GCCTAATTCTACAAAATATTTTGCTATGTACCCAACTATTGAATTAACATATATATGATGCGCTAATATTGATGGTTTATGATGTTCTCCTATCTTCTTATCTATATCTCTAAAATCACTTGATACACCACTAATTCCAAGCATACCACTACTCTTATTTAAATCAGTATCTATCTCTTCTATTGATTTACCAGTTTTTTTAGATATAAATTGAATAATTCCATAATCTATATCACCTGAACGAGATCCCATAACAATACCTGAATTTGGTGTAAATCCCATACTAGTATCAATACATCTTCCATCTCTAACTGCACTAATAGACCCACCATTTCCTAAATGACATACTATAACATTACAAAATTCTTTATCTAAAATTTCTGAAATTCTTTCAGATACATATCTATGACTCATTCCATGAAAACCATATCTTCTAACTCCATACTTTTCATACCATTCATAAGGAGTTGCATATACATATCTATCTTCTTTCATAGTTTGATGAAATGCTGTATCAAAACATCCAACTTGAACAGCACTAGGTATTGCTTTAATAAATTCCCTAACACCCATAACATTCGCAGGGTTATGTAGTGGTGCTAAGTCATTTAACTGTTCAATCTCTTTTAGAATTGATTCATCTAATACTACTGACTTAGAAAATTTATCACCACCATGAACTATTCTATGTCCTACACCTTTTATTTCATCAAGTGATGTTATAACTTTATTTTCTAGTAGTTCATCTATAAGTTTATTAATAGCATCTCCATGATTTTTAACATCACATTTTTTTTCTATCTTTTCACCATTAATTTTTATTGTATAAAAACTGTTATCAAGACCAATTCTTTCAAAAACACCTGATATTAAAACTTTCTCTTCTGGCATTTCATACATTTGAAATTTTAAAGAAGAACTTCCTGCATTAACAGATAAAACTTTCATATTATCACCTCTAATATATATTATACACTAAATATTAATTTATTTAAACGAACAAATGAAATTTTAAAAAAAAACATATATAAATATGTTATTTTAATTTTATTATTAAGTTTGCAATTATAACCGCGTACACAATTACAATCATAGTTAATATAAATATATCTGCAAAACCGGCTTTCTTTAAATCCATAGTTGGTCTTAATGCAAGTTCTTTTGTTACTTCTTTTTTAGGCACATCATCACTTTTTTCTAAATCTTTTACTTCTGTATCTTTTAAACCTAAAACTTTTAACTTATCATTAAACATTGTTGTATATATTTGTTTTGCTTTTGCTTTTTTATCTTCATCATATATAGTACCTTTTAATTTTGCTGCTTCAACAAATAAAAGTATATTATTAAAACTCTTATCACAAATTTCAGTATCTACTACATCTTGTGTATTTTGATTTTGTTTTACAATTAAATTACCACTTATATCATAATTTGATAAATTTGATGAAAAATCAGTATTATTTTTAACACATTCAACTGCTTCATTTAGTGTATTATTAGTTACTATTCCAATAGCTCTATCTATATCAACAAGCCCAGTATTAGGATTTACTGCAAATTTTGCTAAAAATGAATCTACCTTATTAACGTCTCCTGATTTAATTGCTTCATATAAATTACTTAATGTTACAACATCAGATTTATATTCAATATTCTCGTCTAATATTTCATCAACTTCATCGCTCTCGACTTGATTATTAGATTGCATATCATTTTCGTTACTATCAGTTAATTCTTCTAATTTTTCTTCTTCCATTTGATTTGCAAATAAAGGAGAGAAATCTACACTATTGTTATCTAAGTCTTCAATCTTAAATACAACCTTTGCTCCCTCATCATTAGATAGAATAAATTCTTGCGTAGAAGTATTGTAAGTTCCCCTTTTAATAAATTCAGCAATCTTCGCATTTTCAGGTTTTGAGCAAAATTCTAATATTTTTCTTGTTTGTTCTTGTGACATAATAAAGCCTCCTAGCTTCCTACTATATTACATATTATAACATAATATAAATAAAATTAATAGATGTTTTTTTAAATTATATAAAAAAAGTGAATTACATATAAGATAATGTAATCCACAATATATTTAAAGTTATACCTAACTATTTATTTTGCATACCATAGTTACCGCTTAATTGAGATTGTCCCATTTGTACTAATCTACGAGTGATTTCACCACCTACAGAACCATTAGCTCTAGCAGTAGCATCAGCACCTAATTGAACACCAAATTCGTTAGCTATTTCATATTTCATTTTTTCTATAGCTTGTTTTGATGCTGGAGTAACTAATTTATTAGAACTTGAATTTGTCATTGATTTTCACCTCCTATACATTTATAGAATGTGAAAATTTTGTCATAACATACACTAATTTATATGGTAATTAGTGGAAAAAAAGAAAGATTAAATTCTTTCTTCTTCAAATTCATTATTATTTGTATTATTTGTTTGAGTTGATGTTCCACCTTGTATTACATTTATTATTCCATTCATTTTTTCTTGAACACCACTTAACTCTGCTTCAAGTGCATCACCTTTAGCACTTAATTCATCTTTTTCTTTCTTTAATGATAATGCTTCTTTTTGCTTTTCAAATAAATCAAATTTTGTTTTTGATAATTCTTCTTCTAATTCTTCTATTTGTTGTTGTTGTTTAGCATAAACATCTAAAAGTAAAGGTTCAACTTCTTGTTTAAATTTCTCTTTATAATCTTCTTTATTAACATTAGTTGATCTTGTTTGAGATGATGCATTACTTTGTAATTCTGGCATTTTTAATTCATCAGATACATTAGATGATTCAGCATTTGCAGAAATTTCAGAAACAGGTTCAGCAGGTTTTGCTGAAGTCATTACTGATTCAAGTGTCTTATTTCTTGCTTGAAGTTCTTCAAATGTTGGTATTTCAATTGTTTTATTTAATAAATCCTCTTTAGTATTTGTTGGCTCTTGATTTAAAATAAAGTCAGCTGGTGTATTAATTGCTGTTTCAATATTTATTTCATTTAGTGTATTAACAATTGGAGTTTCTTCAACATATTTAGCAGCTAAAGTATCAGCAAATTTTTTTGAAACTAATAATTTTTTTGGTTTTCTAACTGAAACTTCTTCACCAGATAATTTTAAGTCGCATTTATATTTTTCTGGTATTTGTTCATTAGGATCTCTTGCGATATCTTTCATTACCTCTTTTATTTCTTCCCACTCTTCATTAGTTTCAATTTCTTTATAAGAATAATTTTCTCCATCAGATACTATTCCTGTTGAATAAATTTTAATCATTTGATTATCATTTATTTCCCCATAAGTATAAGTAATATAATCATTATTATTAGATATTTTATACTTTGCTAGTATTTGAGCCTCTTCCCTTATTCCTTCTTCATTTATTATGTAAAATATAATTTTATTTGTATCCATATTTAACACCTCTTCTACTATTGCAAATTATATCATATATTTATCTTTTTAGCAACAAAATATTTACATCCATAAGCACACTTATTTTTTAAATAATCATCTAGAGTACTTATCTTATTAATATCATTTGCTTTTGGATTACTATCGTCATAAAAACCCTTTAATCTAAGTTTTTCATAAGCCCAGTCTCCAACTATATAATCGAAGTCATAAAAATAATCAGTATATCTATTTTTAAAATCTTCTTCATTAAATGCATTTCTATTATCTTTAATTATCTCATATGTTATTTCTTCTATAGTATAAATCTTTTTCATACATACTCCTATCAATTTTGTTCACAATATAATTATAACATATTTTTTTAATCTGTTTCAATTGGTAAAGATAATATATTAGAACTACTATTTAATTTACCATCACTATAATAATCAGGTACATTACCTTGAATTATTTTTATGGCAATTGGTACATTATTTACAACCTTAATTCTTTTTGTTTGAAATGGAATTATTACCTCTTCTGTTACTTCAACTTTAGCATATACTTCAACAATTGCATTATTTATTCCATAATTACTTATACTTGTTTCTATACTACTAACAACATTACCAACCAAATTAATTTTAACAGGTATTTTTGGTCCTAAATTTGATAATAGTACATTATTAGTTATTATACCCATAGGAATTTCTGATATAACACCATTTTTTAATTTTTTTAAATCATAATCATCATTATCAATAAAAGATATATCAGAAATATCTCCATTTTCAATTTTTTTTAAATTATCACTAACTATTTGCGTAGTCTTACTTAAAAATTTATTTACAATTACTGGATTAAAATCAATAGTTTGCACTTCTCCATTTTTATTTTGAATAGCATTAAATAATTCATCTTCATCAAGTACACTTAATACTTCATCATTCAAAGAATTCTTAATTATAACTATAGCCATTTTTTTACAATCAATTTTAGCTTGCTGCATAATTACTGGAAAAACTTTTTTACCACAATAATCTAAAAATAAATATATTGATATTATTAAAAAAACTATTATAAATGTTATTTTAGAACTCATTTTTATTCTTTTATGACTTCTAAGTCTTATTTTTTTCATATATCCACCTAATAAAATATATGAAAAAATAGAAAATTATATAATTTTCTATTTAATTAGGTATTTTTTTACAACGAATATTCCTACACATACTACTGCAACAGTTAATATAAAAATTAAAATTTTTATAACAGCGCTCATTTTCTTTACATCACCCTTAAAATGTTCTATACCTTCAAAATCTTTAGTATTAAACATAAATGTATCTGTACTATATTCTCTTGAATCATCATTTTCTATTTGTCTTATATTAACATCAGATTTTCTAGTATCTGATACTGTCTTTTCATTATCTGTTGGTTTTAAATCTTCAAATAAATCAAGAGCTATATCTGCTGAACTTGCACTAGTAAGTGTATTCATAATATTAAGTATTTCTTTTTCTTCATTTATTAGGTTTTGATAAACCTTTCTTGTCTTTTCAAGTTCTTTTTCAATATTTTTATTAGTTTTTAAATTATAATGTTCTCTTTTCCTTTTTTCATTTGCTTCTTCAATTATGTCTCTTTTTTCTTTAGCTCTTTTTAATACTTCATTTATATCATATACTTTCTTTTTTGGTTCTTCTTTAATTTTTGATATGTTATCATATATATCAGATGATAATATTGCTTCTTTTGGTATTTTCTTTTCTTTTTTTTCTCTATCTATTATCTCTTTTATCTTTGATATATCAATTTCATTTGAATCATCAATTACTACCATATTAGTATAATTAGTATTAGCATATAAATCATCATATAAATGCTTATTTTTTGAAGATCTACTAAGAACATCACCATTATATTTATCCATACGAGATTTCATAAGTTTACCACCTACTTTATAAAATAATAACATATTTTAAAAATTTTTTAAATATATTAATTAAAAATATATTTTTTATAGTATAATTATTATGTAGTATGGAGGTAAATTTATGAAAGTAAAAGTTATGAAAGAAAAATGCTTAGGATGCGGAATGTGCGTTGGAATCAATAGCGATGTATTTAGCTTTGATGATGATGGTCTTGCAAAAGCAGATAGTGATAAAATAAATGATGAAAACAAAGATCAAGTAGAAGAAGCTAAAAATTCTTGTCCTGTAGGCGCAATTGAAGAAGAAAATTAAAAAGGCTATAAGCCTTTTTTATTTGCTAAGTTATATAATTGTTTTACTTCTTTTTTAGTTAGTTTTCTTTTTTTACCACTTGATAAACCGTCTAATGATATAAATCCAAATGATTCTCTTTTTAATTTAATAACATCGTATCCAGCATTTTGAAATATTCTTTTTACTTCATGATTCTTTCCATCATGAATAACTATCTCAACTATACAAGTATTAGATTTTTTATCAATTGATTTTAATTTAACTCTATCAGGTATACACTTTACTCCATCAATAATAGTTCCACTTTTTATTTTTTTAATTGAACTACCATCTATAATTCCTTTTAATTTTGCTATATAACTTTTTTGAATCATATTTTTTGGATGCATCATTAAATTAGCAAACTCTCCATCATTAGTAATTAATATAACGCCTGTAGTATCATAATCTAGTCTTCCTATAGGATAAAGTCTTTTATCAGTATCAAAAAAATCAAGTACTGTTTTTCTTCCCTTATCATCTTTTGTACTACTAATAACACCTCTTGGTTTATTTAAAACATAATACTCTTTTTCAGTATAAGATAATAAATTACCATCAACAATTATATCATCAGTATTAGATACTTTTACACCAAGTTCAGTAATTTTATTACCATTTACAAATACTTTTCCTTTTAGTATATATTCTTCTGCTTTTCTTCTAGAACAAAAACCAGAATCTGATATTGCTTTTTGAAGTCTAATCATAATAATACCTCCAAACACCATACGAAAGTATAACATATTTTTATTAAATAATCAAAAAAAGATATGACTTATCATATCCATTATTTTTTTATTAATTCAAGTTTTTTTTGTTGAGAAACTACTTCATATTCAGAAGATCTTAAAAAACCATAAACTAAAGGATCTTTACTTAACATATGAAAACCAGAACCAAAAGTTCCATCATCATATTCATAATCTTTTATAAAATCGCGTACATAAAGACAAATAGGTATTTTTATAGAATTACGTTCACATTCATATACGGCAGTATCTTCTATATATAAATATATATAATTGTATTCTTTTACTTCATCAAGGTATGGTGCATAAACTGTTATACCTTCACTCATATCAATTCCATTTAAATCTAATGCAGTCATTTCACCTAAGAAACTTAAATAGTTATAATTTTCTAGTAATCCAGAATCTTTTGAAAAGACGAATTCCGAATAATCATTTTCTATTGTAAAAGTTATATTCTCACATTCAGTAGGAGTTTTTTCAATAACAGATTCAAAATCTGGATCATTTATTATATTATACATCCTATCTCCAACTTTAACTCTATTAACACCATAATAATCATCACCAACTACAGGTTTTTCAAGAATAGGAATATTTTGTGTTTTTTCTTCTGTAGTAGACTGTTCAGTAGTTGGTTTTTCTGTAGTTTTAGGAGTCTCTGTAGTTAATTTTTCTGTAGTTTTAGGAGTTTCTGTTGTTATTTTTTGTGTTGTTTTTTCTGTCGTATTTTTAGTTGTATTGTTTTTATTCTTTGATTTTGGATCTACTACTGTTATATATCTTTTCTTTGTTGCTTTATTTCCTGCTTTATCTTTTACTGTATATGTTATTACATATTTTCCTGTACTTGAAAATTTTACTTTTTTATTTTTCTTTATTTTACTTGCTATTGACTTATAACTTTTTTTACCTTTTTTTACTGTTATTTTTAGTTTCTTTGTTACATTTCCATCTTTATTATCTTTTGCTGTTGTTTTTGGTACTTTTATTACTTTATTCTTATTTACTGTAATTTTTGATTTTCCACTAAATTTTATTGTTGGTTTCTTTTTATCCTTTTTTGTTTTTGCTTCTACTGTATATGGATTTTGTTCATCCATTATACTTGTTGTTGGGGTTGCTGCTAGAGCTACTGCTACTGCTGCTGCTATTGCTCCCTTTTTTAGTAATGATGTTCTAAATTCCCTTTTAGTTGGTCTATTTATTTCTACTTCTTCTAATTCTTCAACTTTTATATCTTCTATACTACCTTCTTTTTTTATATCCTTTAAATTCTCTTTTAATTCTTCTAGTAATTGTTTTTCCATATTTATTATCCTTTCTATCTTAAATAAATTATACCATTTGCACTAAAATTGTCAACTAATAAATTAATTATTTTATCTTAACATAAATTGGTTCTTTATGAATATTTTCATCTTTATAATATACATCTAAATAACCAACTTCATTTGTTTTATTATCCATTTTTTTATACATAATGACATTTATATTTATATTTTCTCTTTCATCATTTTTCATTAAATAATAATAATTATTTTTTACATATAATTTATTTTTATATTTATCTGACTTAATATTTATCTTATCTTTATTAATTAACATATAATTTTTATAATTTGTAAATCCATATTCATACAATTTTTTATGAGTGTCAAAATCGTCAGGATCATTAAATGTAACGGCAATTAAATTAACATCATTTTTACTTGCACTTGTTACCAAAGTTCTTTTTGCCTTTTTAGTATATCCTGTCTTGCCACCATTTGCATATTTATATTTAAATAACAATTTATTTTTATTTGTCCAAGAATATGTTTTTATATCTGTCTCAACTACTATCTCTTTTGTACTATCAATTACTCTAAAGTCATATAAATTATTTGCATATTTCATTAACATAGCCATTTCTTTTACTGTTGAATAATTACCTGTTTCTTCATCGTCAAGACCACTAGCATTATTAAATATTGTATTTTTCATACCAATATCTTGTGCTTTTTTATTCATCAATTGTATAAATTTTTTATGTCCACCTAAATAATCTTCAATAGCAAGTGCGGCATCATTACCACTTCTTAAAAGAAGACCATATACTAAATTTCTTAGACTTATCTTTTCTCCTACAGATACATATATACCTGAACCATGTGATTCTGTTACACTATCATTAATGGTAACTATATCATCTAATTTACCTGATTCAATAGCAATAATTGCAGTCATTATCTTAGTTGTACTTGCTATTAAATGTTTTTCATCAATATTTTTAGAATATAATATTCTTCCTGAATCTTCATCCATTAATATAGCATTGTTACTTGGTACAGATAATGCAAATGTACTTAATGGAAAAATCAAAAACAAAGTAATAACTATTAATATTTTTTTCATATTTATACCTCATTATACTTTATGAATAAAATTTAAAAAAAGACTTTATTTTAAAGTCTTTAAGATATATAAATTCCGTGTAATTTTTCTATATCTGAATTACTTAAAGAATCAAGTTGCCATTCGTCATTTACTTTTGTTAAAGTAAATTCTATTGTATATTTAACTTTATCAGTTACTTTTTCCATTAAAAATAATCTATAATCCATAAATTTTGTATCATCATAGTCTGCATCAGTTATAGTGTCATCATTATCATCATTTGTATCCATTTCATCATCTTCAGTATCTTTTGTTGTTTCATCATTTGCATCATTTTCATTAATTGTTTCTTTTTCATCTTTCTTAAATTCATCAAGATGTTCATTTAAATATGTGTTTGAATTTTTTATTGCAGACGCATAATCATACACTGTAACTTCAACTTCTACTACTGCATTGTCATCTTCAATGATTTCATCTTTTATTTCATATTCCATATTTTTATATTGATTAACCATTAAAGTTCTATATCTATCCTTTTGATCATCATCTGTTATTTCAGTATCTATAGTTTCATCTAATTGAGATAATATATCTGTATTCTCATTTTTATATTTATCTAAAAACTCTGATACCTTTTGTCTTGGTGTAACTGCTTTACCTAATGTACATGCAGATAATAATATTACCATTAATACAACTATAAACTTTTTCATATTTTTCCTCCTTCTTTAAATAATTTGGAAATATATTTGTATTTTATACAGAAAAAAAGAAAATAAGTTATTTTTTTCTTATTTTCCTATTTATTATAAATAAACCTATTATAATTATTGATAAAATGGTAATAATAAGAACATAACGTATCCTATTTTGTCCTGTTGAAATATTTATTATAAGCTCTGCACTTGCTTGTGCACCTTCTCCAACAGTAATCTTTTTATTAATTATTACCGAATCCCCAAGTGCATAACCATTTTCATTTACAACAATTTCTGCTTGAGTTTCGCTAGTTTTTGGAAGTACAAATCCTTCTGGTGCTTCTATTTCTACAACTCTATATCTTGCTTTTGCTTCAACATCAACAAAAGTTACAATTCCATTTTTTGGAGTAAATACAATTATATCACTTTCATTTGTCTTATCAATAGTATATGTATTATCTTCCTCATTATACAAAAGTGTAACATCTTCAAACTTTTTTCTTTTTTCATTATATTTTTGTAATTTAAATTTACCTGCGCTTAAATAATTTCCATCCTCATCTATTTTATAAAAATTAAATGTTGCTTTTGCATTTCTTATTGTTTTTGTAACTTTTGGAGAATTATCTTTATTAACAACTATTTCAAGTTCAGTCCATTCTACAGTTTGATCAATTACATGTCCACCAACAGTAACAGTTTCTTTAACAAAGTATTTACCTGTTGGAAGATAATTTATAGTTATTTTACCAACTTTATTTGTAATAATTTGTATTGGTTCTATACTTTGATCTTGAGAATAATCATATACACTTTCTGATGATTGAACTAATCTTATTTGATTTTTCTTATTTGCATCATATAATTCAAATTTTACTCCCTCAAGAAATTCTCCTTTTTCTCCACTTTTTATAATCTCTGCAATTGTCTTGAAATTTTTAATAGTAACTGCTGCATTTGTACTTTTTACATATGAGCCTGATGAATTTTTAACGAGTAAATCTGCATTATCATCTATTCTTATTTCGGTTGTTCTTTCCTTTTCTGAACTTGACAAACTATATGGATAAGGAACAGCAGTTTCTATAATTGAATAGTCACCCTTTGGAAGTAATGTTATAACATAACTACTACTATTTTGATCAACCAAATTTGTTATTGTTCCTGATGTTGAATATCTATATTTACCGCCTAATGACTCAAATTTAACTAAATTACCCTTTGAATCTTTAATTTGGAATGTAGCGCCATTAATAGGTGTATTAGTATTACCATCTATCTTATTAATTGTAAAATTTCTTGGAGCATTTTCTATTACCAAACTATTTTTTACTAAAGTTCCATTATCTAATTTTTGAATATTAGCAGAATTAGTATATATTTTTGTAATTTCAGCATTTGATCCATTTATATTAAAATCAACCATAAATTCACCTAAATTTTCATATCCATATGGTACTTTTGTTTCTTCAAACAAATATGTACCAGATTTATCTATTGAAACGCTTATAGTTTGCGCTTGACTTGTCAAATCTATTTCTCTTAAGAAAGTCTTTGATGAACAATTAGCTCCAGAGCATTTATATAAATTAAATTTTGATCCAAGTAATGTCTTTTTTGTATCTGCATCTACTTTAGATATTTTAAAGATCCCACTTTCTGTTTTAACATAAAATTTGTTATCAAATTTTCTTGCATAATCTCCAAGTAGAACATCTTGAGCAATACCTTTTTTTATTGCAGATCCATTTTTATCCTTGCCAAATCTAAACCATCTAAATGATAAACTTTCATCTGAATAATTACCAACTATCTTTTCTACTTTTATTTCCTTATTTGAATTAACTTTATTTGTGGATGTTACAATTACTTCATTTTTTTTATTCTTACTAGAAATTGTCAAGGTAGATGTATTTTTTGTTGTAACATCATAATCGCCTATATTAATTGAATTAGAAATATATGCGTTTTTCGCATCACTCCATTTTAATATATGAGTTTTCCCTAAAGAATCTGGAAGAGACCCCTCACTTGACATTTCTTTTGCCTTGGATAATACTTGTTTATAATAAGATTCTAAACTACTATTTTTATCAATTAAAACATTATGAGGGCTATTACTAGGATTTGAAACATTTGGTTTATATTCATAATTTGTTCTAGCTCCTGATGTAACTTCCCAAACAAGCACTTGAGTAACAAGTACTTTTCTACACCTATCCTTACTAGGACAAGTACCTAATGCACTATAATTTCCTTTCACTATATTTCCTATATTACCTTTTTTATTTTGGTAACCACTTGCAACAATATTCTTTAATACTTCCTGGGCCTTATCACTAAGATTTTTTTCATTGATATTTGGTAAATCATCAAATCCTTTATGAGATCCTATTGTAGCATCTTCATATATTTGCTTACCTGCATGAAGACAATATCCATGATAATAACTTGATCCATTATTTACTTCATGAATTGCAAGTGTATATTTTCCACCAATGTAAGAAAGTTTCATACAACCTGGATGATTACCATTTTTATCATTTGAACATGTGCCACTACTTGAAATAAGCATTTCTTGTTTATAATTTGATACAATATCGCTTATAGGCATTCTTTTAAATCTGTACTTCCATGTAGCTGCCGATACATTGATAAATGGAAGTAAGAATATTAAAACAAATATAGTAAAATTAATTAATTTCTTTTTCATTTTCCTACCTCCTATTCATCACCATCTACACTATTAGTATCAAGTTTTGGATTATAATCTGAAATTTGTATACCTTCTAGTAAATTTACTGATGGATCCATTATTTTTAAATCTTGAGCAGCAATCACATTCAAATAATCTCCGCCATTATCAGTTTTAAGATCTAATACTACTGTCATATAATATTTTTCATTAGGAAGTATATATGTTTTAGCATAATCCATATAGTATAAATAATCTCCACTCTTATACCATCCATCATTTTCAGGTAACGATGGGTCAAATGTCATTCCTTCTGGAATTGTTTCAATAATCTGACCAATAGTTCCCGGAAAATATTTTGAATTTTCTATAACAAATTTATAGGTTACTCTAAAACTTGTATTTTTTAGATTTTTTACATCTATTTTTACTTTTGTTTCATTATTATAATCATGTGATTCAGTACCCTTTGTAGAATTAACAGTTACATTTGTTATATATTTTTTTATTGTTACATCAAAATTTTGTCTAATCGTAAGACCTAAATCTATATGTTCTTGCTCAATACTTTCATTATTTAAAGTCAATATATTAGAAACTGCAGTACAAGTATTTGCGACCATACTTGCATCTGAATCTATATCAGAAGTATCTACACTTATTAAATTTTGTTTGTTTTTTTCTGTTACAGTATATTTATCACAATCAAATGTATATTTTACATAGTAATTTCCTTGTGCTAATCCTTTTACTTTATATGAACCATTTTTATTTGTTGTTGTTTCGGCAATTAATTCATCATTTGCACTAATAACGCTTAATGGATCTTTTTTATCACCAATATCAGTTTTGGCTACCTTATATACTTCGATTGGTATATTACCTAGTCTATTTTCACTATTTGAGTAGAATCCATCATAATCATAATCTTCAAATACATAACCTGATATTGATCTATTATAAACAGAAGAGTAAGATATATTTGAAGCATATGGAATTACACTATTATCTGATGTTTCAGTACAACCACCTTCTATTTCATTATCACATTTTATTTTACCTACCTGAAGCATATAGAAGTTATTATAATATTCATCGCCTTCATCATTTTCCATTGTTTGCATTGAAACATTTATGCCTGATTTACTGGCAAAATATTGACCATTAGCTATTGAAGGCCCCGTTATCTTTATAGCTGTTATTCCAGATATGTTACTTGTATAATTAGTCCATAATACCCATCCATTTAATGAACTAGAATTTAATTCATTACTAATAATTGTATTTGGATTTGCTTTTGAATAATATATCTGATATCCAGAAGGTAACATTTCATTTAATTTTAATGATATTGAACCTTTATATGAAGACCCTTCAGAAAGTCCATCACCACTATATGGTAATATCTTTAGCAAAGTTAGATCTGCGTTACTTCCAGATAGATTAGCCGCTCTCATATTATATGTCATCATAGAATTTCTATCAAAATATGTTGGACTAACTTTTCCAAGTGTTCCTATAATTTTTGTATTACGTAATATAATATTGGTTTTATTCGTTCTAGACTCTATAGGCGTAATTGCAGAATTATAATCTTCTACAGCTGTTTTATTTGTTTTCAGACTTGCATCTATAGTAGAAATTATCGTTACTTCTGTATTATCTAAAGTACTTATATCTATATATGCATGTAATACAAGATTGTCTATAGAACCATAATTATCACCGTATTTTATTTCATCCTCTGTATATTTATAAACAAATTTATTATATGTTTTACCATCTATATTTTCTACTGGAAAATTCATTTCAGAAGGTATTCTATCAGTTTTTTGAATATCTAATTCTAACTCTGTTGGTAAATAAATAGTTAAAGTTGCACCTGTAATTGTAGAATCAGCATCTGCTTTATTTATTATAGTATTTATATTAATACTTAACGGATCAGTTATTCCTGAATAAATCTCATTTTTCAAACTATCATAACTATCTAAAATTTCAACTGTATTGATATTTGCTTTAAATGGTGTTACTAGTATTGAATTACCAAATTTACCACTTGGATTATTTGTCCCTTCAATAAACTTTTTGTTAGTGACATCATATTCTGATTTTACATAATTTAAATCTGTGTCTTGTAAACTAACTGATTTACCTACTATATCAGACAAATAATAAGTTTCATTATTAAAATCAGTTGTGACACCTCTTGATACAACTTGTGTTGTCTTTCCAACATTATTTGTATTTGATACAATATGACCTTTTAATCTTATTATTGTTTGAGTTGCTGGATAATATTCACCTGTAAAGTTATATTTAAAAACAATTATGTTATTTTGATCTTGCTCATCAATTTCATCTATTGATTCAACATTTTCCCATTTAAATTTACTAGTTTCTTCTTCAATACAAGGTCCACCATACATATTCATTAATTGATTTTTATCTGTTGGAACAGAAGATGGACAATAACCTGGTCTATCATTTTTTAATTTAAAATATGAAGCTTCCCATCTACCTATACCAAATGAAACATTAAATGAAGTATTATCTTGTTTATCATTTGATGATGTCATTTCAGTATAATATCCTGTTGAATCAGTTGCATCAATAAGTCTTACAAAATCATTATCTACCTTTATATAATTTGTTAAACCTTTCTCTAAAGTATCACCTTGATTTTCAGCATATTTAATTGTATTTTGAATATAAAATTCTTCATTATAATTATAAATTGCTTCACCAGGAGTAGTAAATTTTATTTCATCACCAGTATTAACAGTTATATTTGATGCATCAATAAAATCTATCTTATTTTGATATTCACCAACTATAGGAATATAATTATCAATAATCTCAACACTTGAATTAACTTTTCCACTTGTATCATTTGCACTAAATACTAATTTAGTATCTGATTTATCACTTTTTGATACATCAACAGTAAATACTTTTGAAGATATATATGTTACATTATTTTCATCTAAATCAGTACCCTCATTTAAATTAATAGTTCCTGTATTATACTTTATTTCAGTATATGATATTTGTGCAGTTGCTACATAGCCAGAGTTAGCATTTTTAATAGCTACGCCTGCATTTGCATTATTTTTTTCATATGAATCTGGTAAATTTGCAACATTTTGTTTTTCATGATCATAATTTGAAATTTCATATGTACTAGTATCAATAGTTCCACTACCTTGTAAATATTTAATATTCATATCAAAATTAATGCTTTCTGGAACTTGTATACCCTTTATTCCTTTTACAGGATCTTCTGGTAAGTATATAAGTACACCAACTGGAATTGTTGAATTCATATTACCTGCTTCTTTTTTTACAGTACCAGGATATAACTTTACTGCATAATTTTCTTTTGCTGAAACTGTGACAGTAGATGATGGTGTTAAATTATCTGATATACTACTTAATGCAGTTTCATCAGTTGCCTCTTTAATTTTTATCTTTGGCAAAATTTTTTGCTCATTTTTTCCATAAACAACAGGAAAATAAATAGAAATCGTATTACTACTAGCATCACTACTAATAGTAACATCTCTTTTTGTAATTACATAGTGTTTATATCCTTCTATACTATCTTCTTTTGAAAGTGCTACGCTACCTTCAATATTAGAACTAATTTGATTATTAAATCCATTTGGTGCATAAAAATGTATTTCTACATTTCTAGTATTTGAATCATAATGTTCACCATTATAAGTACCTTTATAATCTAATTTAAAAGATACTTGATATTCAATAGTATCAAAATTTCTAACTATTTTATTATTATTTGAACTATCATTTCCTGCTTCATTATCAGAATCCCAAACATCTGAAATACCATCTTTTATTGCAACAGATGTATTAGTTACAGCAATTTGATTAGCAAGTACATCATCTTCAGCTAGAACAAAATAACCAATGCCAAAAGAAACTAATAATAATGCTATAGTCGTAATTATAGTTCTTTTTTTAGTATCAAAAAAGATTTTTTTAATTTTATCAGTAAATTTATTCACTAGAGTATACCTCCCCATATTATCACTATAATATAATTAAACCATTTTTTTTGAATAAAATCAATTATATATATAAAAAAATTATGAATTATTACTCATAATTTTTTTATTATCCATTAATAATAAAATTTCATTTAATTTATCTAGCTTACTATCGTTGCAATTAATTATGTTTATTAACTTACTATAAATCTTTTCAAAATCATCTAATTTTTCATTATAAATTTCAAAAAATATATATTTTAATTTCATTATTTCATTATTTTTATACATTTTATTTATTTTATCAAGTGCAAAATCTTTATTTTCTAATTCTTTTCTAGTTATAAATTTATATTCAATAACATTTTTACTTTTAATTTTATAATCAAGAATAGTATATTTTAAAAGTCTAGCACACTCTATAACTTCAATTTCTTCTTCAATACTCAAATTACTTTTCATATAGCTATTTCCATCTGAATCAAATTCAATCGCAACTACTGATTCATCATATGAAAATAATGCACAATATCTTATTAAATTTATAGCATTTGGTGTATATACCTCAGTTTTATCAAATATTTTTAATAAAAAATCTTTTGTTACTATTACATTATTATATTTTAAATCAAAAAAAGTATCCTTATCTACTCTATACAAAGGTATTTTTAAAATAAACTCAGGAACATCTTCTTCTCTCCACTCATAAAACTCATACAAACTATTTTTATTTAAATTTATAGTAATATCATATATATAATTCATTTTTTCCTCCCTTTGTAAGCAATATTATAAGCATTAAAATAATACCTACAATAGCATTTAAACATTCTACTCTTCTACTTATAAATTTTACATAATCTAAAAAATTATACCCTAATGATAGTAAATTTAGATAAATAATCATATAAGAAAATCCAATTATAGTAAGTCCAAAGCCAAGTAAAAAGATAAAAAATCTAAATGACATAGATAATCACCTATATTATTCTATTTATTATTTTTAAAAATTATTATATAATTATAATAAGAGGTGAAGATAAATGTTATTAATAAAATATTTAATTTTAGGAATAATTCAAGGTTTTACAGAGCCACTACCAATATCATCTAGTGGACATTTAAGAATATTTAAATCATTATTTAATAGTGAAGTATTAAGTGATATGAATTTTGAAATAATTGTTAATTTTGGTTCATTAATAGCAATATTAATACTTTATAGAAAAGAAATAATGTCAATTATTAGAGATTTCTTCTTATATATAAAAACAAAAAATAAAAAATATGAAGTTAATTATAAGTATTCATGGCTTATAGTAATTGGAACAATACCTGCGGCTATATTTGGTCTATTTATAAAAGATTTTATAGAAAATCATTTTACAACTAAATTAGTAGGAGCAATGCTTATAATAACATCTTTACTTTTATTTATAATCAAAGATATAAAAGGTAAAAAAGACAAAGAAGATATTACTTATATGGATGCATTAAAAATTGGTTTATTTCAAGTAATTGCGCTTTTACCAGGAATAAGTAGAAGTGGTGCGACTGTTGTTGGTGGTATGAAATCAAATTTAAAAAGAGAAACTGCATTAAATTATTCATTTATGCTTTATATTCCAATAAGTGTAGCAAGTATGGCATTAGGTATTAAAGATTTACTAGCAATGAATAATTTTGCAGAATTGTTTATACCATATTTAGTTAGTATGATTGCTGCTGGTATTGTAACTTATTATGCAGCTAAATTATTTATAGATATAATGAAAAAGGGAAAACTTATATATTTTTCAATATATTGCTTTTTTGTAGGAATTATAACATTTCTATTATTCTAAAAAAAAATTAGTTTAACTAATTTTTTTTGTATCTTCAATTTCAACACTATTAATACTATTAAATCTTTTTGTTATTTTGTCTGTTGTTGTATGAATATCTTCAACATCTTTACTAACTGTTTGAATACTTCTAGATAATTTATCCCATCTTTCTTTATACCTTGAAAATTCAACAGACAATTTTGATAATTCATCTTGTATTACCTTTGTATACTTATCTCTTTCTATATTTTTTATTATTACTTGAAGTGTTGTTAATGTACTCATTAAAGTAGTTGGTGATGTTATCCAAACTCTTTTTTTATAAGCATATTCAATAATATCACTATGATATGCATTAAGTTCTGCAAATATTGCTTCTGCGGGTAAAAACATTATTGCTTGATTACTAGTAACTGAGGGTATGATATATTTATTTGAAATTGCATCTATATGTTTTTTAACATCTGTTTTAAATAACTTTTCAGCATTTTGTCTATCAGATGCACTAAATTTCTTATCAACCATTATTCTATAATTTTCAAGTGGAAACTTAGAATCTATTGCAACTACTCCTAGTGGTTCAGGTGCAAATAATACTGCATCTGCTATAGTACCATTATCAAACGAATATTGAAGTTTATAAATTGAATCATTTTTATCTCCAAATACGCTAGATAATATATGATTTAAATTAACTTCACCAAATATACCACGACTCTTTTTATCAGTAAGTATTCCTTGAAGTGATACTATATCATTTGATAAACTATCTATCTTCTTTTGTGCTTCATCTATTTTACTTAGTCTTTCTAATACATTTGCAAATGTTTTATTAGTTTTTTCAAAATTTTGATCTAATCTTTCATTTACCCTATCGTTAATCAAATTTAATTTATTTTCTATTTTTTCATTTAAAGTAACAAAATCTGTACTTAAATTTCTATTAATATCTGTTTTAAATTCTCCAAGTTCTTTAACTAAACTATTTTCTAATTTGCCTAATCTTTCAGTAATATTCCCCTCATTTATATTCTTAAATAAGCTTATTGTAACAAGTATTACTAATAATACTAACAATCCTATTACTATATACTCCATTATATCCTCCTATTTTATGAACTTATTTATTACTTTTGATGCCAAATATGCAAGAATAAGCATTACTGCTATTTGCGCTATTGTATAAGGATCAGTTATACTTTCTAAGAAACTTTTGCCTATAAATCCCCAAAAATATACCATTGGTATCTTTCCAATAATAAGTGCAGAAAAATATCTTTTTTCATCTATATCTGATAATCCTGCACCTATGTTAATAGCAAATGCAGGTGTAAATGGCATTGCTAATAATAATACCAAATTACTATATGATATTTTACTTATATATTTTCTAAATTTACTTACTTTTTTATTTGATTTATACTTCTTGTCTATTTTATTTCTTAATTTTCTACACATAAAAAATGCAAGCATGCATCCAATTATAGTAGCGCACCATGAAATTATAAATCCAAATAAAGGACCAAAAGAAATTACATTTAATGCTATAAATACTGCTAGTGGTAATATAGGAATTATTGATTCAAGTATAATCAATAAAAAACCTGATATAAAACCAAATGAATTCATTAAATTTGTTAAATATTCTACTACTTGTGTTATATATTGTTCCATTATATCCTCCAATATATATTATAACCTAAAATATATTAAAATAAAATATATAATTAATGTGTTTGTAAAATAAAAGAAGATTTTTATATCTTCTTTACATTAATATTATTTTTCTATATATTTTTCATAACCGCCACTAACATTTACTACATTATATCCTACCATTTCAAGTAATTTACAACATTTTTGACTTTTATACCCAGAAGAACAATAAATATAATATACATCCTCTTTATTTAGATATTTTTCGGGCATATTAGTTAATAAATTCATTGATATATTTTTAGCATTATATATATGTCCCTTATTAAATAAATTACTATCTCTAATATCAATTATATTATAACTTGGTTTTAATTCATTAGGGTAAATTTGTTTCATAATATTCACCAGTATATAATATGAAAAAAAATAAAGTCTGCATAGGCAAACCTTATTCTTCAAAGAAGAAATCATCAAAGAAATCATCAAAATCATTATCATCAGATAATATTTTATTTTCTTGTTTTTTATCAACAAATGTTTCTTTTGGTTCTTCTTTTGCTTCTTCATTATTATTAGAAACATTATTATCATTTTTTAATTTAAAGTTTTCTAAATCTACCATATTACTATGTACAATTTCATCTATTCTTGGTTCTTTATTTACGTTTATTACTTCAGAAGTAAATGGTAACTCCTCTTTCTCTTCTTTAACTTTTGAAACATTATTTATAGTATTATCATTTGGTACTTCTTTTGATTCTTCAGATATCTTAGGACCTCTATTTATAATAGGTTCATTATCACTTATCTTTGGTTTTTCAGTATGATCAGAATCAGTATTAGTACTACTAGCTGAAGAATTCATTGCTTTTTTCTTCTCTTCTTCCTCTTCTTTTTCTAATTCTGCTATTTTAGCATCTATTTCTTTAATCATTTTATCAATATCAAAATCTGAATTAGGCGTAGGATTCATACCAGGCATACCTGGCATACCAGGAAATGGAAATCCACCACCATTTGATGATGAAGTACTATCACTAACATTCTTAAACTGTTCTTCTTTTTGTTTTCTAACAAATTCCTTAATATCAAATGTTTTTATTGGAGTCATTTCTCTTTGTGGATATATTACATTTTTACCATAGTGTTCTATACCTTTACCAAAACCAAAATCAGTCTCAAAGTCTTTTTTTATTTTTCCTTTAAATGGAGGACATCTATGTTTAATAAGTACAATTTCATCATCTTTCATTCTTTGAAGCTCTGATATAGTAACAAGAGGTCTTGTTTCTTCTTTTTTATCTTTACCAACCTTAACAAGTTTATCACCACATAATTTACTAATTTCTTCAAGAGCAGATAGTTCACCAGTTAATAAATAAATTAAATTACCACAGTTACCTCTTATTGTCTCTGCATCGTGATCTCCATATACTTCTTTAATCTGAGCAAAATTTTGAATTATAAATAAGAATCTTATTCTTCTTGAACGAGCTGCTGTTACCATTGTAGTTATATCTTTAAACTTTGGCATATTAGCAAACTCATCAAGTAAGAAATTTACTCTAACAGGAAGTGATCCACCATGTTTATGCGCAACTGAAATTAATGATTCATAACATTGTTTTACAAATATTGTTGCAAGTGAATGATATGTTGTTTTTTCATCTTGTATAATCATAAATACTGCTGTTGGTCTTTCCCCTATTGTATCCATCTCAAAATCATTTTTAGAAAGCATTTCAGATAGATTTTTAGTAACAGCCAGTGTTTTTACTTTCTGTTTTAAAACTGAGACTATACCACCTTTTGTCTCATTAGGTGCCATTACTGTACCAAGTGCATTAACACAAGCAGGAGAAGCTGGATCTTTTGCCTTAAAGTATTCTTTTAAATAATTTGAAGCTCCATATTTATCTTCACCAACTGTCATCATTAAATTAACACT
Source organism: uncultured Bacilli bacterium (assembly GCA_947629025.1). GTDB lineage: Bacteria > Bacillota_I > Bacilli_A > RF39 > UBA660 > CAG-433. The sequence goes on from CANRCC010000013.1 coordinate 27,306, forward strand.
ATTAATATTTATTTCATCTTCTTTAGCATCTTCAAACATTGCAAGTGAAAGACCAGTTAAATAACTAGATGCAGAATCTTGCCAAAATGGATCTTGAGCTTTTCCATCAACAACTATATTTGTTGATAAATCATTTAATAACTCATTTGCTTTATCAAAGTTACCTTCTTTTTGAAATTTATATGGTAAATGATATGGATTCCAACAATTACCTTTTTGTGGATCACGGAAATTTAATATTATAATATCATATCCAAGTTCTCTAAGTAATCCAGAATTATCTTCATAAATCTCACCCTTAGGATCTGATACAATTATAGATTCTCTTGCTTTCATAAGCATTTTCATAGTTGGATTAATTACTCCAGCAGTTTTACCACTACCAGTAGCACCTAATACTAAAGTATGACTCTCACCATTATCAACATAAGCTGCTTCTTTATCATAAACTAAAGGAACTCCTCCAAACTCAGATTTCTTATCAACATAAGGAACCCTTTCCATACCTTTTGCTTTTTTTATTTCACTTTCTTTAGCCCATCTAGAATATCCATCTTCCTTTTTTTCACTAATATATCCGAATCCTTTTTCTCTAGTAAAGAAATAAGATGATGTAGAAGCAAATAAAAATGCGACAGATACAAACCAAAACACTAGAGTAGTTACAATATACTTTGGTCCAAATGCTGGAAATGGATTAAGTCCCCAAGGTGTCCCATCATTTATAATGAATGATACATTTAATATGCATACTGCAACAAGGTATAACATAAATAATGTTACACAAGCAAATGCAATTACATCTTTTTTTTCTGCTCTAAATTTAAGTTTCATAATAATCAGCTCCATTAATTACTCTAATATAATTATAACAAAAAAATAAGTATTTTTAAATACTTATTTTGAAGGCCTTAAAATTTTTGTGGTTTGACTTAATCCCCTATAAGATGTAGTAGTACCAGAATTTTTAATTGCATTATTAGATCCGGCATTATATACCTTAACTTGTCCACCACTCATTCCAGCATATATTTCTACGTGTCCTGTTGTTGAAGTTTGATATACTAAAATATCACCTGGTTTAACATTTTTCTTATCGATAACTTTAAATCCCCACGAATTTGCCTGAAAACTAACTGATGTATTTTGTCTACCACCAAACTCAGAATACCCTGCATTATATAAAACCCAACTTACATAAGAACTACAATCTATTGTTCTAGCTTTTTTTGCATCTTTTACATCAACTCCAAGTGCACCATATCTATATCCATTTTCAGCAATATACTTCTTTATTTCTTTTGCACTTGCAATTATACTATTACTACTTGCAGTAACATTAGATTTTGATACTGCAGTTTTTCCTTTATTCCTATTATATATATCCTTTGCATATTTTACTCTATCACTATCATTATTTACTTCAGGTCCTTCAAATCCTCTACAATATATTTTTGCTGCTTCAGCGACACCATCTAAATTATTTGAAACATTTTTCCACTGTTTTGCTGTTGATGCAGACGCACCCGTAAATTGTTCTCCACCAACCCATCTAGAAAGTTCCGTTGAAAGAAATCCAAGTTGCATCTGTAAATCACCAATACTTGTTTTAGATTTCTTTTTATAATCAATTAATCCTTTCTTTCTTGTTGAATAAGTCCATTGTGCAAGTCCATATCCTGCCTCATCTTTTACAAAGTTTTTATAAGTTCCTTTATCAACAGCTTCTGTATATGTCTGATCAGTATATCCTGGAGGTATTGCATTTCTGCCTCCTTTTTCATAATCATTTTGTAAATTTGTTGGAATTAACTGAGATTCTGCCTTTAGATTACCCATTGCACCTGCAGTAGCTGCCTCAGAATAACCTAAATTTCTTAAATAGAACCATATTTTTTCTTCATCGGTATCACCAGATAATTCACCTTGTGTACATGTAATAAATAAATTTGTTGGATCTATTGGAAGATTATTTTCATTATGAAATTCAAAGTGTACCTGTGGAATAGTTGCATCACCTGTATTACCAGCTTTTCCTATTTCATCACCTTTGTTTACTTTATCACCTTTTTTTAATTTAGTACTATTAGCTTGCAAATTCATATATACAGAATAAAATTTATATGTTGTTCCATCTACCATAGTTGAATGTTTTAGTTTTATATATGAACCCTTATCATCACAAGTTTCATCAGTTGCTTTATTACAGCTTTCATCTTTATCAATACTATCTACTTCACCAACTGCGATAGCATAAACACTATCACCCTCTTTAGTACCAGTAGTATCAGCATTTAAATCGATTCCATTATGCATTTTCGCAGTTGTAACACCAAATGCATATTCACCATTAAATGTTACACTACTAGATGTAACTTTAACTGGTAAAGCTAATTCTGAGACTAAATCATTAGAAATTGCACCTACACATGATTTTTCATATCCTTCAGAATTACCTTCTATATTACCATATACACCTACATACCATGATCTACGGTCATATATTTCTTTTATTATTCTATCTATTTCATTATCTAAAGCAACACCTTCTAAATTCTTTATAATAGGTTTAAATTCTGGCATCTTTTTTATATATGTTGATAAGTAAGTTTTAAATGCATCTTCTGAATACTTTTTTACTTGCATAGTAACATATACTTGTGGTTTACCATCTTCAAGACCAAATGATATATTTGTAATACTTTTTAGTCCAAAAGTTCCTGTTTCAAAACTTTGTTTTATAGCATTTATTAACTCACCATCTGCAGTTACAAAAGTATCACCAAATATAAAATTATATGTTGTTTTAAATACTTCAACTAACTTAGAAAATGGATTACTATTTGTAAGAATCTCACCCAATAAAGATTCTTTAGCATTTTGCGTGCTAACTAAAAGCATATTTTTATATTGAGTAAGAAATTCTTCAAAAGTTACTTTTTCTCCCTCAGCATCACCAGTCATTCCCTCGCATAACTTTCTTACCCTTAATATTTGGCCTTGTGTATATTCACTTGCACCTGCATATTTTTGTAATACTTCTTGCAAAGATTCAAATAAATTTTTATTATCTTCATTTATAGAATAATCTGTTGAATAATCATTTGTGCTTTCAGTATATAATAAAGCACTCATAACAAGAGGTAAATCAACTTCACCATTAGATAATACATATTGATCTTCTAATTCCTGATAAAATGCTTCATCAGTAGTTTTAAAACCAAGACCAGAATATATATTTTTAGTTCTCTCTGAGAAAGACATTATTCCTTCTAAATATTCTTTATATTTATCTAAATTTTCAATTATTGGACTCATTATGGCAAAAAATATTAAAACTACAGCAAAAAATCCTGCAAAAAACATAATTACATATTTTTTCCAAAATTTTTTCAAGTAATTTTTCGCTAATTTTGCTACTTCTATTGCACCCTCTACTTTATTACCAGCAACAATATCAGCAGTTGCTTTTGCAATTTGCCCAGCATTTTCTTGTAAGAATTCTTTTTTATTTTTGGCATCTCCACTTGGAGTTATATCCTTAAGAGGATTTTTATTTTCTTCTTTTTCTTTATTTGAATTTGTATCATCGCTACTTGAAGATACATTTTTTGTACTTTTTTCTTCAGTTTTATTTGTTTTTTCTTTTGATTTATCATTATTTTTTTCATTATTATTACTACTATTTGGATTGTTTGCTGGACCTTTTGGATTTTTAATGTTCCTTACTGCTTTTAGTTTTTCTGGAACACTAGAATTATTTTTAGAATTAAAATTAGTTTTGCTAGGAGATAGTGATTTAGGAATTTGTATTTGTTCATTTGATGATTCAGTATTATTTATATTGTTTATATTATTTTTATTATTTTTTAATGTATTTTTTAATGAAGAAGAATTTTTTATTGTTGTTTGAGGAATATCCTGTATAGATAAATCTACGTCATTATCATCTATATATTCTTCATAAATTTCTTCAATATCATCATCTTGATCATCATCTATTATTTCTTCTAGTTCTTCCTTATCATCAAAATCATTATTCATCACTATCACCACCTAACTACTAAATTATTTGCGAAATATTATAGTCCACCTTTTGTTCCAAATGAATCAAGTTCTGAATCAGTTGCGATTACACTTATCTGCATACGTTTATTACCACACACAAATAATGCATCACCTTGATTATATCTTTTTATGCTTTCTTTTTCATTATCATTTAAGTCAATAAGTTGACTTAGGTCTTCTACTGCTTGTTTTCTTAAATTCATAACTAAATAATATGAAGAGTTATCAAAGATTGCTTTACCTTGCATTAACACCTCAGGTGCAGCAAAATCACTAGGTTGTTGTGTAATTATTATTGATCCAGAATTATATTTACGTGCACGTCTTTGAACATTTGCTAAAAAGTCTGCACCTAATGTATTATTACTTCCAAGCAATGTATGTGCTTCATCAACCATAAGAACTGTATTAATTGATGGATCCAAACATAAACTCCATGCATGTTTTAATATATTAAAGAATAAAGCATTTTTTATATTCTTTTCTGCATTCATTAATTCTCTTATATTAAATACTATAAAGTTTGATTTTGGCGCTATTGTAGTATGACCATCAAAATAATGCTCAAGACCACCAAATGTAAGAGGTCTTACCTTAATTTCAAGTCTTTCCATTATATCTCTTTCATGAGTTGCCTCACCATAAGATAATATTCTTCCTCTAATTGTTTTATAAACATCACTAAATGTTGGATAATCATTTGATGATAATTTTGTAAAATCAGTATTAACATTTATGTTAAATCTTTGGTATGTTTCAACGACAACTTCATTAAATAATGTAAGTACATCTTCTTCAATAGATGGGTCATAATATTTCATAAATGCTTTTAATGTTTGAAGTGTTTTCGTTAGAATTGCATATCCTGATCCTTTTTCAGATTCACTATCATCACCATCAGGTACTATCTCAAGTGGGTTAATCATTCCAAATTCTCCACCACGACCTAAATCTATAAAATCACCATCATATAATCTTGTCATATCTGCAAGTTCACCTTCTGGGTCAATTGCAACTATCTTACATTGATTTCTTATATGTGAACGAAGTAATAATTTAGCAGCAGTTGATTTACCACTACCTGATGTACCAAGTATAATCATATTGGCATTATTTCTATTATGTTCTTTTCTTATTTGGTATAAAAATTGATTAAATAGTACAACTCCACCAGAAAAGTCAACACCTAACAAACAAGATAAACCAGGATCCTTAATACTATCAAAAATAAATGGATACATAGCCGCAAGTGTTGGAGATGGTATTGGTGTACCTATTCTATCTTCTATATCTTGCTTATCAAAAATTGGTAAAATTGATTTAAGTACTTTTTCTTGTTCAAATCTAAGTGGAATAGCTCTCATTTCCATAGATTCAAGAACAGTCTTAACTTCTAATTTACGTTTTTCTAAATCTTCTCTTGTATCTGCTGTAATCATTATATGTAACTGAAAATCAAATACTTTAGACTGATTAGTAGTTATAACCTTAATAAAGTTTTCTAATGATTCATAATCTTGTCTTATTCTTTCTTGATAAGTTTGATCACTTTCATGTTGATATTTATCTTTTAAATCTACTAATTGTTTATTAAGCATTCTAGATACCATTTCAAATGCTACTGGAATATGTTTTGCAACTATTTTTACACCTGATATACCAGTAGTTAAATTAGCAAGATATCCAGGTGCAATATATTTTGGATATGTTACTACTGATAATATAGTTGCATATTTATCACTGATAAAAAAGTCATTTACATTAAAAGTTATTCCTTTTGGTGCTACTTCTTTCTTTATACTCATTATGAAATCACCGTCCTATTCTCATATTTAATACCACCATTTAAGAAGTTATCTAAAACCATTCTTAAATCTTCATTTGATGTTTGAGATGCTATTAAACCACAAGATGCTAATCCATTTATTAGTAGTCTTACCTTTTTTTGTATTGAATCATTATCTTTTTCTTTAAATAGAATAAAATATTCAGTATCAACTACATTATTATTAGCAAACATTTCTGCTTTATTAATATCATCTATTATTAATTTTCTAAGTACAGGACTTTGCATATCAGTTAATTGAAGTTGTAACTGAGATAAATATAAATTCATATCAACGGGTCTATCAGCAACAACAAGCCAAAATTCAAAATCTATTAAGTTATAGAATGTCTTTAATGACTCAATTACACTATTTTGACTAAATTCATCAAGTATAAAGATATTTCTAGGTTGAATTTTAATTCCAGAAACCATTAATTTGTTATCCAAATATATAATATTATTATTTATAGATTTAACTGTTATCCAATTTTCTGTATATATATTATTTGTATTCATCAGTATAACACCAACCTTTCCATTTATAATTTCTTCTACTATTAAAGAAACTAATCATCTCTTTAATTACTACTAAAATATTATGATAATTAGGAACTGGAACAACAAGCATTGAGCATATAAGCCCTGGCGACAGACATATAAATGCACTTACTATTGTTTCAGGACTAACTATTAAAAGTAATAGTAGTGAAATCCCTATACCGGATAGGAAGAGACCTAAATCAAATCCAGTAAAGACATTAAATATTAAATTACCATTTTTAGTATTAGCAGGTATTAAATAATTCACTATGTATCACACTCCTCTTTATTCATTATTATTGTCATCCAATTTTTGACTTATATCTTTTAAATTTTTATCATTTTGATTAGCAAAATTTCTCATATTTTGATTCATTTGACTTACATTATTATTTATGTTGTTTACTCCAGTTGATATATTATTTAATGTATTATTTTGTTTTTTAGCTTCATCAAGTGAAGATTGTTGTGTCTTTAATTGATCATTTAATATAGAATTTGTAGCATCATTAGCATCTTTAATATCTTTAGATAATCCTGCAAAGAATCCAGATAAATCTTGTTGTGAGTTATTTCCACTTTCTGAATTATTTGATCCTCCAGAGCCATTTCCTGAATTATTTGATCCTCCAGAACCATTTCCTGAATTATTTGATCCTCCAGAACCATTTCCGCTTTCTGAATAATCATCATCATTAGAATGATAGCCACTTCCTGAATTATTTTGTGCATTTGAATTAGTATTTTGTTGATAGAATGATGAATCTCTATGTGGATCATAATTTGGATCATATTCATCAGTATATGGATTATAATATTCTCCATTTGCGTTTTGTCCAAAGCCTGCATTTCTATAATTTCTCAAAATATTAGAATCCTGATAATTTCCATCGTTATGTGGATCATAATTTGAATCATATTCATCAGTATATGGATTATAATACTCTCCATTTGCGTTTTGTCCAAAGCCCTCACTTCCATAATTTTCTAAAACAACATCTCTAGGATTTTGTTGTGATGATTGTGAAGAACCTGAATTAGATGCTGGACCTGAATTAGATGCTGGACCTGAATTAGATGCTGAACCTGAATTAGATGTTGAGCCTGAATTACCGCTTGTACTTTGAGCACCATTTTCATAAGAAACCTTTTCGTATTTATTTTTACTAGATGTGCCAACCTCATTAACATATTCTGATGTTAATAATTTTGCATTACCTGTAATTATATCAAGTTGTTCTTTTGACTTAATATCCGCAGCATCATATTGTGCTTTATACACTTTCTCAGCAGTATCTGATCTTTGAGATGCAGAACTTATAGCTTTTGATAATGTTACTGCACTTAGACCACCACCATCGTTTATTAGTGATGAAATTACAGCATCATTAGCAGTCATGTTATTTAGACTATTTAATTTACCTATTATTTTATTTGGTTCACCTTCTGTTAATTCTTTTCCTGCCATAGATTTGATTGATGAAGCCATATTATCAAGTGATATATCACCACTAAGATATTGTGATTTAAGATTAGAAAGTCTTCTAATTGCATTTGGATCTTTAGAGTTTGCAATTGCAGAATCAATTGTATCAATTATTGCATCATTATGAGATTTTGCTTTTTCTAATGTTTCCTTATTTCTGTCCGCATTAATCTTATTTTTAACTGCTGTTTTAGCATTTTTTGAAACAAGGCTATCTTCATCTATTTTTCTATCCAATGAATTAAACGCTCTTGCTACTTTCTTCTTATCATCATCTGAGCCTCTTACTTTACCTGTATTGTAATCTAAGCCTATATCATCTGCAAATTGTTGTGCTTTTGCTTCACTTTTCATAGTTCTTTGAGCTGCAGTATATGGAGAATCCTTATAAGTTTTTACTGCTTCTTTCGCTCCTTTTATAGGATTACCAGATGATGCAAAAGATGATGCCATTTGACCAAACCTTTTAATCTTTTGGCCTACATCAGTTGTTCTTAAAGCATCTGATATTTTTTTACCAGCAAATCCTAAACCTGCTCCTGCTCCTACTGTCAATCCTGTAGCTATAGGAGCACCTATTGCCGCACCAGCTAAACCAACTGCTCCTAATGCTGCACCTCCTACTGCTATTCCAGCAGTACGAACTTTATCCCAAGCACTTTTAGCAATATTCCCAACTCCTGCCATACTTCCAAGTCTTCCAGCAATACCACCTTTGCCGCCAACTTTAACTCCAAATATCTTTTCAATATAATTTGGTGCTTCTTTAACAAACATTAATACTGCAATTATTATAAATATTGATATTATTTTCCCATAAATACCAGAAAAATTATTATCAACAAATTCAGGTAATTTACTTAATACAAATATCATTAAAGCAAGTGCAGCAACTCTACCAAATAAACTAAATGCTGTTGCTTTTACCTCTTTAAACCAATTTTTTAGAATATCATTACCACCAAATATATATGCAATTACTGATATCGGCGCAGTTATCTCTAAAAATCCCATTTTAACTAATCTTAGTGCTGTATCTATGCAAAATAGCACTAACATATATAAAATTACTGCACCTACTAAAATAGAGATAATTCCATATCCTTCATAAGTTAATACATAATCTTCTTCTCCATCTTCCCCTTCAACTTTTTCATTTATATCAGGAATTAGTCTGCCCATCTTATCAATATCGTCCATAGTAGCGTTATAATTTGAGCATACATCGCTATCTTCATATTGTACACATGTATCTTCACCAGCTGGATATAATACTGCCTTTAGTGCTGTTGATGCAAGCATATTTCCTGCACCACTTTTTTCAACTAAATTCTCATCACCTGTACCACTATTATTAACTGAAACTCCTATTATTATTTTTTCAATTAGTGACTTTGCCATAATTTCATCTTGGACCTTATAAAACAAATCAAAAGCAAAAGGTATTCCAACTATAAGTAATAATGCGATTGCTGATCTTTTAATAACAGAAACATATCCTTTTTTTGAATCAAGTAGCATATCAGGATTTATTATAGATTCTATTGCTTTTACCGCAAATGCAAATAACATAACTACACTAACTAAAACATATATATTTCTAGAAAATGTATCAATTGTTTCTTCTGAAAACAGATTATGATTTGCCGCCAAATCATAAAACAATTGATATAATTTTGGTATAAAATGAAAAAGAGCCGTAGAAATTGTTAGACAAAGTGATCTTATAAAATTTGGCATCTATTATTCACCTCCACGAATTATACAATACATTAGACTAGTATCTCTTGCATTTTCATCTGTAGTAACTCCAAGTATTAAACTTATCATCCATGGAATTACAAGCAATGCTACTAATGCAAGGAGCCTTTTTGGAAACTTTTTCCATGCTTTTTGTATTTTTTCTGTATCTCCAGATATTACAGCATTTCCCATATCTAATGTTCCCATTAATATTGTTAATGCGGGAGCAACTATTAGAAAGATAACCCATAACTGATGCAATATTTTTACATCATCACAGGTTAATTTATAAGGTTCAAAACTTACATTTATTTTAGCTGCTGTTGCAACTTGAATTTCTTTTTTTACTTTTTCTAATTCTTGTTGCAAATTAGCCATTTCTTGAGCTCTAGTAGTTACATAACTAGAATCAAGTCCTTTTTCACTAAGTTTATTTTGAAGACAAGAACTTTGATCTACAGAAGATTGAACACCCTTACATTCATTATATGCTTCTTGACACTTTGGAATTGAAGTAGAATTACAGCTACTTTTACATGCATCTTTTCCTGCTCCCTCTGGTATACCTGCACAAGCAGTTGAATCACAATAGAAATAGCAGAAATCTGATGTAGCTGAATTCACTTGACTTTGCAACTTATTTTGTTCATCAAGTTTGTTTGATTTTCCAGTACTTTTCATAACATAATTATAAAATGTACTCCAATTTGTACTTTTCTTTATTGCAGTTTTTGCAGTAGCACTACCATCATCTTCTAATATTCTTTGGAAATTTCTTGCCGCTTTAACATCTTCAACATAGGTTCTTCTTACAGCATCACAAGCTTCTGTTAAATTTTTATCTTTCTCATTTCTGTTTTTATAACCACTAGATACATATTCATAAAAACTCTTTTCATCCATACCATATGATGCAGCATCTACTATAGATGTAGAACAACCAGCTTGGGTTAAAAGATTATTATCTTGGCTTATTATTTGTTTCCAGCTTCCTAATATGACATTAAATGCTGCAGTGGCAGGTTCTGTAACACTTTTACCATTTTCCTTTACTAAAAACATAGGATAATTATATTCAGATGGATAAAATGAGTTAACCTCTTTTGTGAACTCAGTTAAATCGATTGAGTTTAACTTTCCTTCTTTTGCTTTTACATAAGAAGGACACTTACCAAGTTCATCAACTTCTTTTTTAAATTTTTTATATTTTTTCTTATTTTCATTTTTTAATTTTTCCTTTAATGTTGAAACCCTAGTAAAATATTCTGTACCATCATATTTTATCAATGCAACTGTATCATATTTATCATTTAGTTTTGCTGCTGCTACTCCATTTTTAACATCATACCCAACAGGATACATTTCATATTCACAAGTAATATTTTTTGCCTTAACATTACTTACACCAAATAAAAACACAAATACTGTTACAAATAACATATATATTTTTTTATTAAAATTCATAACTCTTCCTCAATTCTTTACCCTATTAATATAATAACATAAAATAAAAAAAAAGAAAATAAAAAAACTATAATTACTATAGTTTTATTAATTACCTTGCATTACATCAATTTTTTGATATGATTCTGCAGAATTCCAACATGTAGCCCATGTATTACCATTTGAAGCAACTAGATTTATTACTAAACTTACAATAAACGGAATTAAAAATACTATAACTGCTGCTATAAGTCTTTTAACAAAAGGTTTTTGTGCTTCTTTTATCTTTTTTTCATCTCCAGCGATAACTGCTCTTCCCATATCAATAGTACCCATTAAAATTAAAGCTATTGGTATTAAAATTTGTAAATATTTAACAACTTGTTTTATTAATGCTAAAACATTCATTAAATTTTTATCAGAACATTCATTTGCTAAAAATTGTATCATTATCTTCTCCTCCTTAATATACAATAATTTTATAATTATTTAGGTTAATTGTCAAGTAATTTAGATAAATATACAAATATTTAACAAAATTGTTTTTTTATTTCATTTATGATATCATATATTTGGAGATGATATTTTGAAAAAAATTATATTATTAATACTATGTATTTTTACATTATGTGCATGTGGTTACAAAAATTATATTATTAATACTTCTTTGGATGAAGTTAAAACTATGATAGATGAAAAAAAGACATTTGTTCTTTATATAGGTAGTTCTGATTGTTCACATTGTAAGCAATTTAGACCTAAGTTAGAAGATGTAACAAGTGAATATGAAATTGAAGTATATTATATTGATACTTCAAAATTAAATGATAATGAATATAGTGAGTTAAAAGAAATTGTTAGTTTTAGTGGTACTCCAACAACTGCATTTATATATGATGGAGAAGATTTAGGAGTTCAAACACATATAGATGGTGACGTATCACTAGAATCTATTAAAAACTCATTTAAGAATAATGGATATATAAAAGAAAACTGATGAAAAATCAGTTTTTTTCAGACTGTTGACAAAGTAAAAATTGTTAATAGTCTTTATATTTTTGAAAAAATGTATTATAATTAAATTGCGAGTTCACTTATTCTCGACAAATAAGTTATCATGACTCGCTTTTATTATGGAAAAATGGTATAATAGAAGTGTCGAGGATAGAAAGTGAAGAAATGATAACGATAAATAAAAATATTCAAAGTGAAATCTTAATGACTACAATGGAAGAACTAGTCCCAGAAGATAGTTTATTTCGTAAGATAGATAAATATATAGATTTCACTTTTATTTATGAAAAAGTAAAAAATTTATATTGTGAAAATAATGGAAGACCAAGTATAGATCCAGTAGTATTATTTAAAATAGTATTTATACAAGCAATAGATGGAATAAAATCAATGAGACAAACATGTAAGAAAATAAAAGTAGATGCAGAATATAGATGGTTTCTAGGAATACCATATGGAGAAGATACGCCTCATTTTTCAACATTTAGTAAAAACTATGAAAGAAGATTTAAAAACTCAAATATCTTTGAAGAAATATTTATAGAGATAGTAAATCAAGCAATAAAATATAACTTAATAGATGGGACAACATTTTATACAGATTCAACACATAAGAAAGCAAATGCAAATAAAAATAAATATAATGATGAAGTAATAAAAGAAGTAAAAAAAAGAAGAAAATGGTTAGAAGAAGAAATAAATGAAGAAAGAGAAAAACAAGGAAAGAAACCATTTGAATATAAGGAAAAAATAGAAGAAAAACATATAAAATTAAGTAAAACAGATCCAGAAAGTGGATATTATCATAGAGATAATAAAGAAAAAGGATTTATGTATTTAGATCATAGAACTGTAGATGATAAATGTAATATAATAGTAGATGCATATATAACAAAAGGAAATGTACATGATTCAGAACCATTTATAGAAAGAGCGGAATATATAAAAAGAACATTTGGATTTGATATAAAGAGATATGGAGTTGACTCTGGGTATTTAACATTGGATATAAAGAAATATTTTATAGAAAATAATATATATGGAGTATTTGGATATAGAAGATATGGGACACCGGAATCTAGAAAAGAGAAAAGCAAATATGAATATGTAAAAGAACTAGATATATATTATGATAAAAAAGATGGAGAAATATTAGAATACAAAGGATTAATAGATAAACAAGGATATAAAAAATATGAAAATACAGACAAAACGAAAGTAATAAGAAGACATATTCACGAAGAATGGAATGAGATATTTAGAGAAAATAGACTATCAAAAGAAGGAAAAGAATTATATCAAAAAAGAAAAGAACATATAGAAAGAAGCTTTGCAGACTCAAAACAAAATCATGGATATAGATATGCTATGTATAAAGGGATTTTAAAAAATCAACATTATACATGGCTGATTTGTGCTGCTCAAAATATGAAAAATATAGCAATAAAAAGAGAAAAAATAAGTGGGATAACACTAACAAAATTAGAATTATTCAAAAAAATGATAAAAAGTATCAAAAAAATATTAATTTTTAATTTTAAAAATTCCATAAGAAAACCTCTAGTTTAAAAACTAGGGGTTTGTCGACACTCTGAAGAAAACTGATGAAAAATCAGTTTTTTTAATCTTCTTCTATAAAATTTTCTCCCTTATGTGGTTCTGTCATAAGTAAATCTCTATAATCTTGCTGTCTTAATACTTCATATATAACTATTGCTGCACAATTAGATAAATTAAGAGCTCTAACATTATCTGTCATAGGTATTCTCATACATCTATCTAAGTCTTCTTTTAATATACTTTTAGGAATACCTGTACTTTCTTTTCCAAATATAAGATAAATATTCTCATCTTTATTTGAGTAATCAAAAGATGTATGTGGCTTTTTTCCATATCTAGTAAAATAATAATAAGTTCCTTTATTTTTACTTTTAAAATCTTCAAAATTTTCATACACTTCATAGTCTAATTTATCCATATAATTAGTAGAACTTCTTTTTAAATATTTATCATCTAGTGAAAATCCAAGAGGTTTAATTAAGTGCAACTTTGTATTAGTAGCAACACATGTTCTCATTATATTTCCAGTATTTCCTGGTATCTCAGGTTCAAAAAGTACTATATTATTCATCTTCTACCTCCATAATTTGTGCAATATCATTATTATTTAGTAAATGTGCATTCGCATCATCTAAATCTAAATGTAATTCACAATTTTCTGTCTTTGAATATTTTATATATACATTATTAATTATTCCACCTTTAATAGAATTTAATTTTACATTTACTATATCAAAATTTTTATAATTTAATTTTTTAGCTTCTTCCATAGAAATATGAATATGTCTAGTTGCTATTATACAGCAATTTCTTTTAATCTTCCCTTTCGGTCCTATTATAGTTATTAATGATGCATCACTTAAATCACCAGAATTTCTAACAGGAGGATTTATCTTTAATAAATATGAATCAGTTTTTGATATTTCAACTTGAGTTTTATCTCTTACTGGACCTACAACTCTAACATTTTTAATAATATTTCCCTCATTTTCAATATCAACTGTTTCTACGCAAGAATAATTATCATCTTGATTTAAATCTTTTAACTTATTAAGCTTATAATTTTCACCAAATAATTCATATAAATCTTCTTTAGATAAATGTATATGTCTAGAAGATATTCCTATTTTTACATCCATATTTAATCACCAATATAATTATATACGAATATTAAAAATTTTTAAAGAATATATTATATAGAAAGGGTGAAAATAATATGAATAATGGTTATTATCCAAACACTAATAATATGAGTACAAATGCTGGTTATCCTAATCAACAATTTGCACCTACTATTACCTCAACAGAATTTCCAATGGAACAATCATATGTAGAAAATATACTTAGACTTAATAAAGGAAAATATGGCAAATTCTATGTATCATTCCCAGATTCAAATGAATGGAGAGATAAAGTATTTACAGGAGTTGTAGAACAAGCAGGAAGAGATCATCTTATAATTAGTGATCCTGCAACTGGAAAATGGTATATGATACTTATTATCTATCTTAACTATGTTGAATTTGAAGAAAAAATTAACTATAGCCCAGATTTTTCATTAAAAGGATTGTAAGATCCTTTTATTTTTGTTATAATTTTCAATAGTAGAAGGTGGTATTTATGAGCGCATCAATAATCGTATTAATAATTTTAATTATATTATTTTTATTATTTATCTATAGTAGTATTACTTATAATAAATTTCAAGATTATATAATAAAAATTAATGAAGTAGAAGGAAAAATAGATGATACACTAAGAAATAAATTTGATAGTATACTAGAAATGAATAATATAATAAAGGAAACAATAAAAACAAAAAAAGTAATAGTTGATGATATTTCTAAATTAAGAGATGAAAAAGTTAGTAGTTTTGAACTTGATAGAAGCTTATCTAAATCATTAAATAAAATTGATTTTATAAAAGGACAATACGATGAACTTAAAAATAATGAAAAATTAAATAAATTAACATACGAAATAGAAGATATGAATGAATCATTAGATGCATATAAAAAATATTATAATGAACAAGTTGTACTATATAATAAATTAATTAGAATATTTCCTTATAATTTAATAGGATTAATTCTTAAATATAAAGAAAAAACTTTCTTTGATGGAAAAGATATGAATGATGATGATATTAAAGACTTTAAATTATAAAATAGATAAAATTATCTATTTTTTTTGTACAAAAAAACCACTAAAATAGTGGTTTTTAATTAAGAGTATTTATTTTTCTAAGTATATAATTCGCTAGTTTTAAGTTATCTGATACATTTATTATTCCAT
>CANRCC010000014.1 GCA_947629025.1 uncultured Bacilli bacterium
TACTTTAAACCTGAAATAAGTCTAGTAAATAAAACAAATTTTTATAAACCTGCATTTAGTCTAAAAATTTACGTATTTATATTTTTTTCGTAAAAAAAAAGAAAAGTGTGTTTTTCTTTTCTAAAATATATTTGTATAATTGTCTTCTTCATCTAAACTTGATACATTTTGTAATTTTTTCATTATATTATCTAGTTCATCTTCATCAAGTTCAACTTCAACTTTTGGTTCAACATTTTTTGGTTTTATATCACTTGCACTACTTTTATCAGAAAAAATATTGTCTATGTTATCATTATTATTTACATCGCCAAATAATATTTCTGATAATTTTTTATCATTTTTGTATATTACTTCAGCTTCGTTTTCTACTGTTTCTATATTATCATTTTTTGGTTCTTCTACTGTTTTATCATCAATAACATTAATAATATCATTTATTGTAGTATGTTCTTCTTCTGATTTAGTGGCATCTTCAACATCAGAATTCATTATATTTTCAAATGTAGGTTCTATTACATTATTATTTTCTATATTTGAATCAATTGTTTGTATTTCATCTTCTATTTTCTCGATATTTTGATTTTCTACTGCATTTTCAAAAACACTATTATCTATTTTAATTTCTGATAATGATTCATCATTTGTTTTTTCTAATTCAATATTAACATCTGATTGTGACTTTTTAAAATCTTTTTTTGCTCTTCTTGATTTTATACTATTGTCAATTAAATAACCAATCAAAACAAATATTAAAAATAGACATATACCTATAAGTATATTAGTATTTTCATTAATGAAAATCATAATGTTCTCTAAAACTTTATCCATATTATCCCTCTTTACTCTTAACCTATTATAAATACATTCTATCATTAAATATTATTTTTTTCAAGTAGAATATTAAAAAAGAATTTATTAATTCATAAATTCTTCTTTTAATATGACTTTATTAGCTTTTAAACTATTTTTTACATCAATTATTCTTTGATTAGATGAGCCTCTAAATTTAAGTCTTAGATTCTTCTTTTCTAGTTCAAATTTACCATCTACTATTACATCTATATATTTTAATAATTCCTTTGTAGTATCATTACTTTTTGACATTTTATCAACTATATCTTTATCAAATAGGTACCCCGAAAAAACCCATATTGTTTTATTTGGAAATTCTTTACGAATTCTCTTTAATAAAGGCAATATACCTTCTTGATTGACATATTCAAATGGTTCTCCGCCTAAAACTGTTATTCCTGAAACAAAATCATTTTTTAAATATTCAATTATTTCATCTTCTTCATTCTTTGTAAATATATTACCATACTTAAAATCCCATGCATCTTGATTAAAACAACCCTTGCAATGATGTGTACATCCACTTACAAATAATGATATTCTAACACCAGGTCCATTTGCTACATCATATTTTTTTATATCTGCATAATGCATAACTTTATTCCTATAAGTGTGTTACTCTTGCTTTTATTTCTTTTGTTTTTCCAACATTCCAGAAATTTTCTCCAAGATATCCACAAGTTCTTCTTGTTACATTCATTTTAGAATGATCTTTATTTCCGCAATTTGGGCATTCCCATTCATTGTTTTCATTGATAATTATCTCACCATCATATCCACATTCATGACAATAATCAGATTTTGTATTAAATTCAGCATATTGGATATTCTCATAAATGAATTTTACTAATTCTTTTATAGCATCTAAGTTATTAGTCATATTTGGAATTTCAACATATGATATACATCCACCAGATGATATTGGTTGAAATTGACTTTCAAATTTTAATTTTGTAAATGCATCAATTTTTTCTCTTACATCAACATGATAAGAATTTGTATAATATCCTTTATCTGTTATATCTTTAATGCTACCAAATTTTTCTTTATCAATTCTTGCAAATCTATAACATAGACTTTCTGCTGGTGTACCATATAATGCAAATCCAAGTCCTGTTTCTTTCTTCCATTTATCACATGCACTTCTTAAATAATTCATAAGTTTAAGTGCAAATTTTTCACCAACAGGATCTGTATGAGATACACCTGTAATAAGCTTAGTTGTTTCATAAACACCAATATATCCTAAAGATAAAGTAGAATATCCCCCTTTTAATAATTTATCTATTTTTTCTCCTTTTTTTAATCTTGCAATTGCGCCATATTGCCAATGTACAGGAGATGTATCAGAAATTGTTCCAAGAAGTGAATGATGTCTACACATTAATGCTTCTTTACATATTTCTAGTCTTTCATCAAGTATCTCAAAAAATTTCTTTTCATCATTTTGTGCTAATATACCAATTTGAGGTAAGTTTATAGACACTACACCTTGATTAAATCTACCTTCAAATTTATAGTTTCCATTTTCATCCTTCCATGGTGATAAGAAACTTCTGCATCCCATTGGACTAAATACATTACCTTCATATATTTCTTTCATCTTTTTTGCAGAAATATAATCTGGATACATTCTCTTAGCTGAACACTTACAAGCAAGTTCTGTTAAATAATCATATTTTCCACCTTTGAAAGAATTATGTTCATCAAGTACATAAATTAATTTAGGGAAAGCTGGTGTAACATAAACACCTTTTTCATTTTTAATTCCTTCATATCTTTGTTTTAATACTTCTTCTATTATCATTGCATTTTCTTCTATATAAGGATCATCTTTTTCTAGATGTAAGAATAATGTTACAAAAGGAGATTGACCATTAGTAGTCATTAAAGTATTAATTTGATACTGAATAGTTTGTACTCCAGCAGATAATTCATCTTTTAATCTATCCATTGCAATAGATTCAATTGTTTTCTTATCTAATGTACCTTTATATTTCTTATTTAATTTATCTTTAAACTTATCAAAACTCTTTCTTAAGTATTTTCCTAAATGCTTCATATCAACAGATTGTCCACCATATTGGTTACTAGCAACTGCTGCTATTATTTGAGTTGTTACAGTACATGCAACTTGAAATGATTTTGGACTTTCAATTAATTTACCATTCATAACTGTTCCATTATCTAGCATATCAGAAATATTTATCAAGCAACAATTAAATATTGGTTGAATAAAATAATCTGCATCATGAAAGTGAATCATACCCTCATTATGTGCTTTTGATATTTTTTCTGGTAAAAGAATTCTATTTGTTAAATCTCTTGATACTTCACCAGCAATATAATCTCTTTGTGTTGATGCAAGCATTGTATTTTTATTAGAATTTTCTTCTGCTAATTCTTTATTTTCATTTCTTATTAGTCTAAGTATTGATTCATCTGTTGTATTTGCTTTTCTTACTAATGCTCTATTATATCTATATACTATGTATTCTTTAGCTAATATGAATTTTTTATATTCCATTAATTTTTTTTCTATTTCATCTTGTATATCTTCAACAAGCATTCTTTTCTTTTTTAAATCTTCTATGTATTTAATAATATTATCTATTTGTTTGCTTGTTGCTTTTTCCTTTTTTTCAACGTCTTCATTAGCTTTTTCTATTGCTATTCTTATCTTACTTCTATCATAATCAACTATTTTTCCATCTCTTTTAATTACTTTCATACTACTTCTTCTCCTATTCTATGACAAAATTATATCAAAAATTTTTTCTTATATATTGTTGCATTTGCAACAAAAATGAAATATAATTAAATTAAGAATTATTAAAATTATTGGGAGGCCTTATAAATGAACGAAATTAGTATATTTTATGGTATAGAAAATAATGATGTAAAAAAAATGTTAAATTGTTTTCAATCAAAAAGAATATCTTATAAAAAAGATACGACAATCATTTCAAATTTAGCAAATACAAATGTTGTAGGAATAATTTTAAATGGATCTGCTAATCTTATTCGTAATGATTACAATGGAAATAGAACTATTATTGAAAAATTAGATGAAGGATCTATTTTTGGTGAAGTATTTTCTTCATATAGTGATGAATTATCTGTAATCGCAACTAGTGATTGTGAAGTAATAACTTTTGATTATGATCATGTAATAAAAAGATGTAAAAAATCTTGCCCATATCATAATACTTTAATTGATAATATGCTTCAATTACTTGCTAAAAAAATTGTTATAATGAATAATAGAATTGATGTTCTTACAAAAAAAACAATTAGAGAAAAACTACTTGAATATTTTTCAATTTTAGAAAAAGAAAACCTAGCAAAAAAATTTGAATTAGATTTAAACTATACTGAACTTGCTGATTACTTTGGTGTTGATAGAAGTGCTCTTATGAGGGAAATAAAAAACCTTAAAGAAGAAGGTTTTATTGAAGCAAAAGGAAAAAATATAACTTTATTATTCTAATAAATAGCTTTAAATATTAAAGTAAATACTAAGTCAGTTATAAACAAAAATATAAATATATAAGTTACCCAATTTGGAATTTTTCTAACTATCTTATCCATCCAAGGTTTTATTAGATATAAAAATATAATTGAGCATATACCCCATAAAAATGCTATATCTAATGCAATATATTTTCCAAAATGATATTTATGATCAGAATAGTTCCAAAATTCTCTTTTGAATATTAATTCGAGTAAATTACCACCTAAAAATTCTATAAATGTTAATATAATGGTTATAATAATAGAAAATATTATTACCTCAATAAATTTATTTAATTTTAATTTTTTAAATAAATAGTTAGAAATTATAATTATTAAAACAACGCCCACTCCATAAACAGGAGTCCAATAACCATACAAAAAACCACTTTCTAAATTCCAGTCAAAGAATTTAAATATTATAGTTTCTATTAGATGCCCTAATATAGAGAAAATAAAAAAATAATTTAAATAATACATATAAACCACCTGATAGTATTATTTACAATTATCTTTTTTTTATTACAATAGTAGCTACAAATAATATTATAACTAAACAAAATAATGATACTAGAGCAATATTTTGTTTTACAAAAAATAATAAATCAAATTTAACCGTAACTGGTGAAACAATACTTTTTGTATATAATATCTTATCTTTATATTTTATATAATAATTTCCTATTTTGTCATTTTTTTTAACATTTTTATTTAATGTAGATTTTCCTTTATATTCATATGTCAAATCATCTTTAGTAATATTTTTATTCAAATAACTTTTATAAGTTTCATCTGATTTAATTTGATATTCTTTTCCATATACAGTTTTTAATTTTACTATATTATCACCTTTAGAAATTATTTTTTTATATCCATAGTTATCAAAAAAATATTCATATATTTTTTTTGAATCTTCAAAATGTTGTACTTTGTTATCATAATCTGCACCAATTGTTACTAAAAGATAATTTACATCATTATATGTTGCTATACTTGCTAGACATAATCCTGCTTTGCTAGTATATCCTGTTTTAGCACCTTTTACATATTGCATATTCATTTTTTCAGGATCTGTTATATAATTAATTGGTCCATTCATTTTATGTTTATCATTTGTAGATGTATATTCTTTTGTAGAAAATATTTTAAAAAAAGTTTCATTTTTTATTGCATATTTAAGTAATAAAGCTACATCTCTTGCACTTGAATAATGATTATTTCCCTCAATACCAATAGTATTTTCAAAATTACTATTTTTCATTCCTAATGATTTTGCTTTTTCATTCATAAGTTTTACAAACTCATCTACACTACCACTAATACTAATAGCAGTTATATCTGTAGCATCCGCTCCTGACTTTAATAATATTCCGTGAAGTAAATCTCTATATGTAACTACTTCACCTTGACTAAATCCAGCTTTAGATAGGTCATTAGCAAGATTATCTATCATACTACCTGTTATTAGTACTTTTTGATCTAAATCATCAATGTTTTCGATTGCAACTATCGCAGTCATAATTTTAGTTAAACTCGCTATATATACTTGATCATCTGGATTTTTCTCATATAATATAGAATCATCATTCATATTATACAAAATAATATTTTTAGATGATACATCTATTTCATCTGCATATGCAATAATTGAACCGAAAAAAAATACAAAAACGCTTATTAATAAATATTTTAAATACTTCATAAAAAACTCTCCTAGTTATATTATATCAAATCTAATGATATTTTTTTACTAAAAGTTATAAATTAAAAATTATTACGCAAATTCTTTACCATCAATTAATTTATAATATTTTTGTGCTTGTCTATTTATTTGTCTTTCTGAAACATCTGTCTTTTTTGATTTTATTCTAAAAATAGATAATGTTTTTAAAATTACATCGTCTTTCTCTGTATAATATTCTCCAGTGTTTAAATCAAAAAAACTATTTGCATTAACTTTAAGAAATACTGAAAAATACATATTTTTATAGATAAAACCGTCTTTTATATTAAATTTTCTATTTGGATAATCTGAATAATTTTTAATATAGCATAAATATAAATTATTTCTATCATATTTTCTCATGCAAAACACCTCCTATATAATTATAATATCACTATTATAAATTTTTTGTAAAAATTTGTAGTATTATATTTCAAATGTACTTTCATCTATAAATTTATAATCTTTCATATATTTTAATTGTCTAACTAATCTATATAATGCATCATCTTTTGCTTTTGCTTCAATCATTATATCAGCTCTTTTTGTATATTTTTTTAAAATTTCTATAAAGTCAATAAAATCATTTACATCAATATAATCATGGTGACTTCTAAATTCTTTTTTGTTTTATTTTTTGGACTTGAAAAATGAAATTTAGGGATATTATTCTTCCAAGTATTAATTATATTAGGTAAATAATTTTCAATAAAAATTCCATTATTATTACACACATAATGATGATAATCAAGTACAAATGGAATAGACAAATCTTCACATAATTTTAAAACATCCAAAACATTATATATTTTATCATCATTTTCTAATGCAATGCAATCTTGAATTTTTTTAGGTAATTTTAAAAAATTATTTTTGAATCTTTTAATTGATTTTTCTTTTCCAAATACGCTACTACCTACGTGTAAAATTATAACTGGATTTTTAATATTTAGAGCCTTTAATATATTGTAATGATAATTTAATATTCTAAATGAATTTTCTACTACTTCTTTATTTGTACTATTAAGTACACAAAACTGATCCGGGTGTACATCAACCCTAATATTATTATTTTTTATAATATTTCCTATTTCATCATAATAATCTTTATATTTTTTTATATATTCAAAATCTACTTCATTATGAGTTGCAAGTGGTATCAATTTTGATGTTAATCTATAAAAATGTAAATTATTTTTTACATTATAATTTAATATCTTAATTAAATCTTCTAAGTTTGATTTTATAATACTGTCTAACTTTTCTTCTTTATTTTCTATTTTTTGATAATTAGTATATGTAACTGTACTTGATGAAGTAATATTTTCTAATGCTTTACTTATTGCAACGTAACCAAGTCTTATAATCATAGTTAATCACCTAGTATTATTGTTACCAAAAAGAAAAAAGATATTTTATAAATTATTTATTTAATAAAAAAATAATAAACTCTTTAAGAAATCGTATTATTATTTTCTATTTTATATAAATTATTATAATCTTTACATTTTGTCATTAAATCATCATGAGTACCAGTACATTTAACTTCATGATTTTTAATAAATATTATATTATCTGCATTTTTAATAGTACTTAATCTATGTGCAACTATTATTATTGTATGATCTTGTGATAAATTTTCTATAACTTTTTGAATTTTATTTTGACTTTCATTATCTAAAGATGAAGTACTCTCGTCAAACATTATTATATTTGCATTATTTAAAAGTGCCTTGCTATTGCCAATCTTTGTTTTTGTCCTCCTGATATAGTAATTCCATTTTCACCTATTATCGTATCAAATCCATTAGTTGTTGAACTAATAAAATCATAAATTTCACTTTTTTTACAAACATCTATAAGTTCATTTTCTGTTGCATCTGGTTTTATCAATAAAAGATTTTCTCTAAACGTCATATTGAATATGTATGGAGATTGCTGTATGTACGCAATATTATTTCTTAGTGTACTTTCATCATAATCATTAATATCCACTTCATCAATAAATATTTTATTATCTTCAACTTTATAAAATTTATTAATTAGAGAGAGAATTGTTGTTTTCCCTTCTCCACTTCTTCCAACAATAGCAGTAATCTCATTTTTCTTTATTTCCAAGTTTAAATTTTTAAATATTATAAGAAAACTATAAAAATAAATTTACTTTTTTATTTTTTTGAATTTTCATATTTTTGCAAAAATATAATGCTATCATTATATATTTTTTTTGCTTCATTAGTCCTTAAATAATTAGGGTTACATTGAGCAAATCTAAACATTTTAATTCTATTTCTATCAAGTGCATCAGCATCTTTTAGAATATTTGATAATATTTGAATATTTTCTTTTTCCTTTTTGTTAAATTTATAATTTTTAAAATCAACAATATCATCTGATTTAGCATGGGTTTCAATTAATAATTCTACCATTTCTAAATCTTTATCATAAAGAACATTTTTTAATCTTTGTTTAGCAATTTTTGCCCCAACAATTCCATGCTTTTTATTAGAAACAAATAAATTTCTACCACAATCATGATATAAAGCAGAATATAGTAAAACTTCTATATTTTTTAAGTTTTCCCCTTTACTATTTTTCATATTTAATATCCAAAAACAATAACATAAAACTCTCTCAATATGCTCCAAATTATGATATGGAAAATGAATTTTAGTATATAATTGTTCTTTAATACCTCTATTAACTAAATCATAGATTTGATTAATTTGTTTAGTTTTAAAACCAATACTATTTAAATAATTAGTATCAATATTTTTAATATTGCTCTTTTCCATTTCATGCCTCCTCATTGTTTTAGAAAATCATTTCATATCAATTTGATATCCTAAAGAAAAAATCATGACAATTATAATACTTCTCTCAGTTCTTTAATATTTTGAATTTTTATGGTATCCATTAATATGTTTTCATTATCAGTAACTAAAATAGTTTTAAATCCAAGTTTTGAAGGCTTTTTAATATCTAATTCTAAATCATCACCAATTATTATACATTCAGATGGCTTAAATATTCCTTTAGCCTGCAAATAAGCTTCAGCATATGGTTTTATCTTATTTTCACCATAATATTTTTTGAAATACTTATTTATTCCCATTGCTTCTAATCTATTTCTTTGAGATTTTTCAAAATAGTTAGATAATAAAACTAATTCATATTTTTTACTTAAATATTGCAAAGTTTGTTGTATTTCTTGTATTTCATCAAAACTATCAGGAATTGCAGTTTTTAAATGTTTAAAAAATATTTCAAGAAAATTACTATCTAAATTTATACCTAATTGATTACCAAAAAAATTTAAATAATCAGTTGAATTATAATTGTCATAATGCTTTTCATAATCTTTAATAGAATTTAAAAATATTTCTAAATTCTTATCTGAATATATTCCAGTTTCTTTTAATGTTTCTGTTATAGTATCCTTAAATTGAACATTTCTAATAAGAGTACCATCTATATCAAAAATTAGCCTTTTTATCATACTATTATACTCCTTAATAAATATTGTCATATCAATATATGAGCATATTTTCTAAATTGACATATATGTCAATTTCAATCTTTAAATAATTTAACAAAGTTTATACATTTTAAAACTCAAACTTTTACAATCCGAGTTTTATATTAATCTGATTCAAATATAAAGGTTATTTACAACTTTTTAATAATTGAAGATTTTTATCTTGGTTTATGTCCTCTGTAATAATCATATCTTCAGTCTTTAATAAAGACAATTTTTCAAATAATTGACAGATAGATAATTGCTCTTCAAATTTATGCTTATAATTAGATAATGTTTGTATAAATCTAGGGTCTGATATACTAAAGCAAACTTCAGAAGCAATATGACCTTTTAGTTCTTTATTTTTTTCTTCTGACATTGTTTTAGCATCCTCATAAGAATCAAACAGTTCTGAAACAACATCAACTGGATAAGGATTATAATTGAAATCATAATTTATGGTAACTCTTTCTCCTATATATTGATCATCATTACGTAATGATGTTTTTAAAGTATCTAAATCCTTATAAGGAAATATGACATTATGAAAAATTTTACTACTTCCATCTGGAAAATATTTGATAGAAGATTCAACTACCCAACATTTTGAAACAATATATCCTCTAACAATATCTTTATAATTAGTAATATAGCCACCCTCTTCTTTTAATTCTAATACAGCATATTTTATTGGAAAATTATTTTCTCTACTCATAAAATCACCCATTAGCATTATAACATAATTTTATATTAACTAAAAAAATTGTACTCAATCTACAATAGATTAAGTACAAACTGTTATTAGGGTAAATACTTAACATGCGAGAGTTAAATTTTACTCGAAAGTCCGAGTTTACTATCTATCTAGTACACTAAAATCTTTCCTTTTTCTTCATATTTAGCTAGCTCGCTATCTAAATGCTTGTTAACAAAATAAGAATTAAAATCCATCTGTGATAATTCATCATTATATTTATCATATATAATTCTAGGAACAATGTGCAAATTCCATCCTCTTTTTAAATATTCAGAAAATTCTGTTATTCCATTTAATGAACTTGTTGTTATCGTATGATCAACTGTTGATTCAATTTTATGAAAACCACAAAATCTTACAAATACATCCCTAATATCATTTGCAGTTAAATATTGTAATTTTTCGATTATTTCCTTTTTATGACATGATTCATTTATTCTACTAAATGATGAATATAACGAAGATTCTGCAGCTAAATGGCCAATGATTAATGTGATAAGATTTTTTTGATAACTTCTTTCAGGATGAGGCCAGTTTATTTTAGAAGAATGTATTAGTTTTTCTATTTCTTCTTCAGACAATTTTAACACACTTTTATAGAATTCTCTATCATGTTCTACTTCAGCAGTGATAATGGTAGGAAGTTTATACATTAAATGTGAATAATGTTCAAATTCATTATAAGTAATATAACCTCGTTTTAATATATCGATAATGTGTTGATAATGATTTATATTAGGCACTTTTTTGTTTTGTTTTAAGTGATCATATATTACCATATTAATTTGATATGTTAAATTTCCTTGTGCATGTCCAAAACCAGTATTATATAGATAACCATTAGGAGTTATATACCAAGAGTTTGGCCAAATAAGCATTTTTTCATCACTTTTAGGTGGGATTTTGATTGTTGATTTAAAATCCAATGTAATTAAAATTTCTTGTATTTCTTTTTGGGTATTTAATAAAAATTCTTGATAATCTGGATAAAAACTAGTTAAATAAGGTATATATAAAAGCATCTCATTTAACAATAAATATAAATTCCAAGATGTTAATTTTATATTTTTCTTTAAATCATAATGTGTCTCATAATAATCTTCTTTTTTCTTTTGAAAAAAAGGCCCACTATCTAATAAAGATTCATAGGATAACAAATTATAATTAGGTATATTTAAAAAAAGATTTTCATCAAGAGCAATTATCAATTTATCTATTTTATTCAATTTTGGAAATAAGGTTTTTAATTGTTTTAAAAGTTCTGTAGAAAAAGGTATCTCTCTTATAAAACAATCTTGATTTTTACCAGAAGTTTCTCTAAGTAAAGAAGTTCTAAAATCACTTGCTTTCTCTAATTCTGAAAAATACTTATACATAGAATCACTTCCTATAATTTTTATCACTTATTATATCACTTTTTATAATAATTAAAAATAAAAATTTATAATTTTTTCTCTAAATATAAATAAAATAATTATAAATAATAATAATATTAAAAAAGATTTAGGACTATAATTATCTTCATGTGTTTTACCATTAATGATAATAAATCCTATTTCATCTAAAAATAAGCCAACACTAATTGATAACAAATATAAATTCGTATAAATATTAGATATGCAAAAAAGTATTATTGTAAACAGTAAGCCATACATCCAATGATGAGTTCTAAATTGTTTTATAGTTGGGCTAGGTTTGGGAAATAAATAAACCCACACTCTAATTAATAAAATAGATATTGTAGTAAATAAAAAGAATTGATCATATAAATTCATATTATCACCACTTAAATTATAACATGATATTTTGTTTATGACAAAATAATTAATCCTCTTTCCTAGCTATAATTACATAGAATAAAAAATTACAAAATTTACTATATTTTAGATGAAATGTTAAATAAATCAAAAAGTGTTGTAACAAATAAATTATTAGGGTATTTCATAATTTTTTTGATAGTATGAATAAGAAGGATTTTTTAATTTTATCTTTAATCATTCTTATCTTGCTATTAGTATTATTACTATTTATAGTTCTAATATAAAATAAAATCACCTAACTCAACTGCTTTGAATTAGGTGAAACCAATCTTTTGGCAACACTCAACACTAGCATATTGAATGTTTCCTTTTTATTTTATGCAAGTTTCCTTGACAAATACATAATAATATAAAAACGTACTTTTATCAAGTACGTTTTCTATCTTTGCGTGTATTTTTCCAAGTTTCTTATCAATCTAGTATAGTTGAGAAAGTTATCTACAACTTTTTACTTTCTGATATTATAATTTTAATAAATTTTAAAAGAATCGTTTTTTTTGATAATTTTCACTAACTCTTTATCTTTACTTAGTCCAATTCCTACAGTAGTATTTTTTTCAATTTGATATACACCAGGTGCAAAATAACGTGTCGTCATTGGATTATTATAATGATATCCGCAAATATTCCCATTTTCTAGTGCTTCACGTGGCATATTATTTTTTACATATATATTTGTTCCCCATTCCTTATCTTCATATGATAATTTAAGATACCCAGCACTTGGAATACTTCCATCAAAAACTACCTTTGAATCATCTAAATGGATACCAATAACGTTTGTTTTTAATTCACATTTATCCTGTGGCTCAATAACTTGATTCTCTAAACAAATTATTGAAAAACAAGTTTCACTTTTTTTAACATAAGAGTCAATTAATTGATTTAAGTTTTCTAATCTAGTTTTTAATTTTATAAATGCTTTAACATCTATACCTTTTGCAAACCTCATTTCATCATAAATATGCATTAATTCATCTTTTAAATATAAAATAGATATTAATTGACTATCATCATATATTTCAAAAAAACTTTTTTCTTCGCTATCCATAGTAAACCTCACTCCCTTTTCAATATTATAAATATATTATAAAAAAATTACAACATTTTATTTTGTTTTTGATAAAATAATTAACCAACATTATATTTTTTATTTTCTGTTAATACCTTTATTAAAGTATTTTTCTTTTCTTCAGAAATAGGACTTGATGCTGCTGTATCATGCCCTTTACCTCCCATAGCTTCTGCAACTAATCTAACATTTACATTATCTCTAATATTTCGATAAGAAATAGTACCATAATCTAGTGCTATAAGCATTGCAAAATCCATATCAAAATTATTTTGTCTAAAAAATTCTGCTAAATCATTCCTATATTCATAATCAATAAAAACAATACCAGCTTTTAATCCAAATATTTCTTTATAATAAACTTTATTAGCATAATTAGAAAGTTTTTCTTCAACTTGCTGTATTTTATTATTA
Source organism: uncultured Bacilli bacterium (assembly GCA_947629025.1). GTDB lineage: Bacteria > Bacillota_I > Bacilli_A > RF39 > UBA660 > CAG-433. The sequence continues at coordinate 13,675 of CANRCC010000014.1, forward strand.
ATTAACATATTTTCTAAATCATTAAATGAAAATCTTTTTCCATCCACAATACTTAACTTATCATACATTAATTTTATGTATCCATTACATCCAACAGAATCAAATAATAAAGTTAATTCATGGGGCATTTCATCGTTATATTTTGTTTTCCATTCCCAAGTATCATATTTTCTTGTTAGTTCAGAAAAATCTTCAATCTTTTGATTATCTTTATCTATAAAGCCATTATTTACAAGCCATTCATAAAATAAACTGGTACCACTGCAAAGGCCTTTTTCATCAGATATTCTTATTGTAGCAAAATCATACTTATTATAATTACCTTCTATCGCTGATTTATGATGATCAAATATTAGAAACTTATCTCTTAATTTACTATCATTTGCTACTCTAGATAACATTGGTTCTTCTAGCCACAAATCTGTTACAAAAATCATATCATAATTATAGATTCTTTCATCATCATAGTATTTTTTAATCTCATTTTGAAGATTGAATGTCTCACATAATACATATTCAACTCCATCAAAGGCTAATTTAGCTAAAATAGCATTCCCCATTCCATCTATGTCACTTTTATGAGTAAATAATAAAATTTTCACTATAGCATCTCCTATCTTATTAAGACTTTTTATATTGAGTTTGTCAGTTTAAAAGTGCGTTTTCTAAATTGACAGATATATCAATTAAAATCTACAAAAATTATAACATAAATTTGAACGTTTTAAAACTCGAACTATTAAAGTCCGAGTATCGATTAATCTGGTGCTTTAAAGAAAGAAGTACAACAACTTATAATTATTACTTTTTTAATTTTTTTTCAAAACTATTTTGTTTCATTAAATCTTCGTATTTACCAACTTTAGATATAATATTATAAGGATGTGATTGTCTAAAAAGTTTACGCTCTTCTCCTGGCATTTCTAATACTTCATCTGCTATATCCATATGTAATATTCCATCTAAATGATCCATTTCATGTGATAAAACAGTAGATTCAAATTCCTCAAAAATCTCTCTATGTTTTTCTCCATCAATATCAAAATACTCAACTAATATTTTATATGGTCTTTTTACATGCCCCATAAAGTTCATACAACTTGTACAAGCCTCCCAGTACTCTGTAAGACCATATCTTTCAATAATCACTGGATTTATTAATACTCTTGCTTCATTATAATTTTCTTCTTTTTCTGTAGTTTCATTTTTTTGCATTTTATTAATAATGTCCAAATTTGTATTTTTTATATATACAAGTCTTTTTGGAATTCCAAGTTGTACAGCAGCCATTGCCATTACTCTATTTTCCTTACAAAATTCTGCTAACACATTAATATCATTCTTCAAATTCTTGTCATTTAAATTAACCTTAACAGAAACTTGTCTCAAATACTTTTCATTATCTTCTATTGTAATTGCTTTTATTTTCATATTTAATTTCTCCTTTTAAAATATTGATCATTTCAATATGCAAATGTGTTTTCTAAATTAACAGATATATCAATTTCAATCTATAAATATTTTAGCATAAATTTAAACATTTTAAAACTCGAACTATTAAAGTCCAAGTTTGGTATCACTATGGTACGAGCGACATAGTAATCTACAACTTATTTAATTAATTGTTCAATAGTTTGTATTACTGAGTTAGTTATAGGTTTATGTTTTATATCAAAGTTGTTTTTTCTTTCCTCATCAAGTTTGTAATCAATCGTCATATCTACATTATCCTTTATTGTTTGTGCATCATATCTATCCTTTGGTCTAGAATTTTTCTTTGAATTGTAAATACTCTCTAAACTCATCATTCTATATGGTATGCCTATATGTTCTCTTATCTGGCTAGAAAAAGACATTTCTGTATATTTTTTAGAAAAATGGTGTTCATCAACAAATAATTGGCTATTACTACTTTGATTTTCAAAATAATATTCCTTAGTAGTTATACTGTTATCAGGTTGTCTTTCAAATAAGAATAATCCAATACTCATAGGAGTATCTTTATATACGATTTTATATTCATGACCATTCATTTCTTTATGTTCCATATTACTAACAAAATTAAAATCTGGACTAGAATCAACAAGTTCTTTTAAAGCAACCAATTGGTGTTCATTGATAAATAAATCTAAGTCTCCATGGTATCTTTTTAGTTCATGTCCAGTTGCTAAATATCCCATAAGACCACCAGTATAATAACAATCAAAATTGTTATTTAATAATTCGTTAAATTTATCAAAAACTTCAATGACTAATTGATGATTTTCATTTAAAGACATACTAGGATATTCCATATTCATGTTTTTAATCCAGTTGAGTCTTTCGATTAGATTACTAGCAGATGTGTATTTTTCAGGATTTAAACTTATAATGGCATCAACATTTGAAAAAATATCCTCCGTAGTTATCTTTTTTCTATTTAATAAATCATTTAATGAAACTAGAATAGCGTCAATAGCATCATTTATGTTCATTGAACATAATCTATTAATGGTGTAAATAATTTCTTCTTTGTTAGTTATGTTTGCTTTATGAGCAAATGTATAAACTAGTTGAATAATTGCTTGTTTTTGATTTTCGTCCATGTTATGTAACCTACTTTCTTTCATTATTATATCACATTAGCAAATTATACTTCTAAAATTTATTTATCTATTTTGTTTATGACAAAATAATTAACCCCTTCTAGGCTTTTTTACAAGTCGTTTTCTATCTTTGCTCGTATTTCTCCGAGTTTACTATCAATCTGTGCCCTAAAGGAAGATGTACAACAACTTTTTATTTATTTTCAACAACTATTTGATAATCATCGGAATATATAATATTTTTAACTTTTTCTAAAGGGTTATTGATTTATGAATCAATCATTATATACATTTTACTAAATTATTAAAAAGTAGTAATAGATTATGCCATTTTATATACTATCTTACCTTTTTTATATTTCATTTTCTAATAGTTACATAATTTATTTCATGTACATTAATGTTATGTTCTTATAGTATGAAAATTTCTTTACAACAACAATATTATTTTAAATTTTTACTTAATACCCAAGACAGATAATTGTTTTCGTTATCTAGTATGTATTTATAATCTAATAATGGCTTAAATTTTTTTATTTTTTGTATTGCTTCATTTAAAATCTCATCTTTGCTTTTATTATATACATCAATTATAACTTCATTTGGTAATAAATGTCTATTTTTTATTTTTTCATTTGAATTTACAACATTATCTAGTTTAAATAATCCTCCTTCATTATTATTTCTATGTATCATTTGCTTTTTTATTTGTTCTGAATTACTTGATATAAGCCTTAAAATAATAAAATTATATCCCTTAAATATTTTAGGTATTTCTCTTGCTCTTACATCATCAAAATCTAATGCTACAATATTTTTAAAACCTTTTTTGTAAAAGTAATCTAATTGTAATAAAAAGTTGTCCCAACATATTTTCTCTTCAAATATTCCTTCATCTTTACAATTTTCAGGAATACAAAATTCCGGAACCATATTTTGTTCAAAATATACCCCATTAAAATATTTATATAGTTTTTGAGCTAAAGTAGTTTTCCCTACTGCACTTGGTCCAATTATAAATATAAAATCCATAGTTATCATCCTCTTTTTATAAATCCATTATAGCATATTTTATTGTAAAATAATTATCACTAATCATAAAAATCACCAATTAGAATTGTACAAATTTAATATTACTAAGAAGATTTTTGCATAATAATTAATATATTATTTAAACTATATTTTATTTATGACAAAATAATTAACCCCCTAGGTATTTTGACAAGTATATCAAAATGACTTAAGGGGGTACTCTTTTATATAAATGTTCGAAAAAGTTCGAACAGAAACGTCACTGGTGCCCTAAAGGAAGAAGTACAACAACTTTTATATATATATTTGTTTAAATAATTTTATAAATTTCTTGCCTAAATATCATGTTTTTTTATTTTTAATCAACTTTCTTATTCAGCCATATAATTTTTTATTTCGTTTAACTTTTCTTCGGTAAGTTCAATGCCGCCTTTAAAGTTTATTGCTCCAGGCCAATCATTATCTTTCCATTCCATATTGAATAAACTTACATCTTTGTCATATCTGGGGAATGCATGATAATGAACAAAATAATCTCTCATCATCATTATAAGATAATTAAACTTTATTGCACCAAATTTCTTAGTACATACTTCTTCATACCATTTAATAACTTTAGGAAATTCTGCTGCTTCTTCTGGAAGCATATCAGCAACAGATGGTGTCTCTCTTTTTAGAAGGATTACAGCGTCTCCTAATGTTGCTTGTTTTTCTCTAATACAAACTATCCAATATTCAAATTCTTTAATACATCTTGCTTCTGGTTTGAATTTACTCATAAAATCTAAATTACTCATAACCATCCTCCTCATTATGCATATTGCTTTTGACAATATGCAAGTGTGTTTTCTAAATTGACAGATATATCAATTTCAATCTATAAATATTTTAGCATAAATTTAAACATTTTAAAACTCGGACTTTTACAGTTCGAGTTTGGTATCAATTTGATGCAGTTGAGAAAGTTATTTACAACTTTTCAAAAAAAACATATTTAAACATTGATTGAAGAATAATTACTCTGTTTATCATTATATAACTAACTTTATTGAAGCTTATCACGATAATAGAGTGCTATATTAACAATCTTTACTCCAATCCTCATAAGGATCATATCCATTTTCTTTTTCCCACAAAATATGATTATCTCTAGCATTTTTTATAGCAGGACAGCCATTATTAGACACGGCACTAGCTCCATCTGTTACAACAAAGAATGGTAAATTATAATTTTGAGCAAGCTTTTTTACCTCTTGGCAAAATTGCCTTGCTTTTTGTATTTGCATGTTACTTTTATAGTTCATACAGCTACCTCCAATAATTAATATTATATCATACTCCTACAAAATATTTAACCACCTAGGTATTTGCAAAATATATTAAATTAACTTTGTAGATTATCCTAATTTCTTTATAAAAAGATTTATTAATCTCATTTCTAATACTAATTATCATTTTATTAATAGTCTGTTTAATAATTCTATGTATAAAGAAATAGCACTCAATCTAGCATAGATTAAGTGCTTACCACTTAAGGACAAGTACTCAACTCGGCAAAGTTAAGTCTTCCCTTTTTATTTTATGCAAGTTTCCTTGACAAATACATAATAATATAAAAACGGCTTTTTTACAAGTTGCTTTCTATTTTTACTCGAATTTTCCGAGTTTCTATCAATCTGGTGGAGCTGAGGAGATTCGAACTCCTGTCCAAAAATATATCACAATAAGTATCTACAAGTTTAGTTAGTTAATAAATTTCCTAATTTATATAAGTAACTAACAACCTACAAATTAGTAAGCTTATTATTATTCGTTATTACTACTAAGCAAAGTAATAATATATCTTGCTATTTGTGAATCCCCTATAATCTACGCAAGAAAAGAAAATAGAGAATTGCATTTCTGACTTAAGCAGCTACGGCAACACTATTACTTCTGAATAATGAAGCAAATGCATTTTTAATTTTGTTTCCAATTATTTTTATTTGCACGTAACGAGTGCCTTCGACTTGCAACTTAGAGCTAAATATTCCTGTCGAAACCAAATGCAGCCCCATGCTTGTAAATTATAGTACAAAAGAAAGAAAAAGTCAAAATTAATATTTTCCTTTTAATGACTTTTTCATTTCTCTATCTATATCTCTTTGTTTAATAGTTTCTTTTTTATCATAAGTATGTTTACCTCTAGCAACTGCTATTTCTATTTTGGCTCTTCCTCTAACAAAATATAGTCTTATCGGTACTATAGTTAATCCTTTTATAGATACTCTATCTCTTATTTTATTTATTTCATTTTTATGAAGTAATAATTTTCTTGTTCTAGTTTCATCATGATTAAATATATTACCCTCTTTATATTCTGCAATAAACATGTTAAGTAAGTATATTTCTCCATTTTTTATAACTGCATAACTATCTTTTAAATTTGCATTTCCTTTTTTAATAGATTTTATTTCGGTTCCAGTTAAAACTATACCTGCTTCGTATTTATCTAATATATCATATTCGTATCTTGCTTTTCTATTTAGTATTTCCATCATCTTCACCTTTTTTTGTGTCCACTAGATTAAAATCAATTATACTATTTTCTTTCGATGCATTTGTTACTACTACTCTAACTTTTTGTCCTAGTTTATATATAACTCCCTTTCGCTCTCCTCTAAGAGTCTTAGTTACATCATCAAAATTATAATAATCACCTTTCATTTCAGAAATATGTACTAATCCTTCTACCATATTATCTAATCTTATAAACATACCAAAATTCATAATTGATGATATTACTCCATCATATTCTTCTCCTATATGATTTTCCATATATTCTGCCATTTTCATTGATTCTACATCTCTTTCACAATCTGCAGCTTCTCTTTCTTTTTCTGATGCATGTTCACAAAGTGCAGGTAAATTTTCTTTCCAATATGATATTAATTTTGATAATTCTTTTTCATTTGGTTTATTAAAAATATACTTTCTAAGTAAATTATGAACTGTTGTATCAGGAAATCTTCTAATTGGTGATGTAAAATGTGTATAACATTTTGAAGCAAGTCCATAATGTCCAACATTTTCTTCTTTATAAACAGCTTTTTTCATACATCTAAGAAGTAGTGATGATAAAATTTCAAATCCTTCTTTATCTCTTAATTGGTCTAATAAGTCTTTCATTGATTTTGGATATGAAAAATTCCTACTTCCTTTAACTTGATAACCAAGTAAACTTATTGAATTTAAAAAGTCCTCTATTTTTTCATCATCTGGTACCTCATGAATACGATATACAAAAGGAAGTTCAAGGTAAAAAATATGACTTGCGACTGTTTCATTAGCTGCTATCATAAAATCTTCAATTAAATTTTCTCCTTTTCCTCTTTCTCTTATTGTAATATCATATGGTTTACAATTTTCATCTACTAATATTTTTGCTTCATCTACATCAAAATCTAAATATCCTCTAGATAATTTTTCTTTTCTTAATATTTCAGCAAGTTCTTGCATTGTTTTTAAATCTGATGCATAATCCTCATATCCTTCAGGTATTTCAATATCATCTAATATTTTATTAACATTTTTATATGTCATTTGAATTTTAGATCTAATTACGCTTTCAAATATATCATATGATATAACTTTACCTTTATCTGATATTTCCATAACACATGATATAGCAAGTCTATCTTCATTTGGATTAAGAGAACATATACCATTAGAAAGTTTATGTGGAAGCATTGGTATAACTCTATCTACTAAGTACACACTTGTTCCTCTATCATAAGCTTCATTATATAATTTTGTACCCTCTTTTACATAATATGATACATCTGCAATATGAACACCAAGTGTATAACTATTTTCATTTTTCTTTATTGATATAGCATCATCTATATCTTTTGTATCATCACCATCAATAGTAAATATTACCTCATCTCTTAAATCTCTTCTTCCAACTAAGTCACTATCTAATACTTCATTTGGAAGATTATTTACTTCTTCCATCACATCATCACTAAATACATCACTTATTCCATGATCATATACTATTGATAATATATCAACACCTGGATCATTTTTATGTCCAATTATTTTAACAACTTCTGCTAAATATTTATATTTTCCTATTTCTTTTACTAAACTAACTTGAATCTTATGTCCAGGAACTAAATCATCTAAATTTTTATTATCAAGTATAACCTCTATTTTTAATTTTTTATCATCTGGTATAAAATGTGGATTCCCATCAAAAACCTCATATAAACCTACAATTAAATTATTTTCTTTCTTTAATACTTTTACAACACGTCCTTCTGTTTTCTTGCCATTACCTTTTATTTCTTCAACAACAACTATATCATTATTAAGGGCACCATTCATATTTTTTTCATCAACATAAATATCTTCTTGACCGTCTATTATGACAAATCCAAATCCTCTTTTATTAACAGAAAGTCTCCCTTTTTTTAAATGACTATTTTCAAATAACATATATTTACCTTTATTTGATTTATATACAATTAATTCTTTCTCCAATTTATCTAATATATCCATTATATTTTTTAAATCTTCTACTGACTTTTGATTTAGTTTTTCGCTAATTTTAATTGGAGTAATAGCATTATCTTCTTTTTTTAATATATCTAATATATCTTCTCTCATAGTTACCTCCTAATATTATTATAAAATAAAAAGACTATTTTGTAAGCCTTTTTTTTACATAAATGATGAAACTAGACATATTATAAAAAATAAAATTCCTAATAATAATGTAAATCTACTTAAAAATAATTCTGCTCCTCTTTCTTTTCTTTGAGCAAATAATTCTGCATTTCCGCCCATCATTATATTTTCAGCACTTTCTGCTTTTCCACTTTGAAGTAGAACAACAGCAATTAATAATATTGATATTACAATTAAAGCTACTTCCATAGTAATCCTCCATTCAATAATATATATTTTATCATAATTTAGACAAATTGCAAATACCAAACTCTAAAATATATTAATATCATTACAGTAGATATTAATATATAGTAAAATTTTGAATTAAATTTTTTAACTAGTGTTAACATAAATAATATTGTTATTATTAGTCCTCCATATAAATACATACTACTATATGAATCTGAATATTGATAAATATATGAATTTTTTGCAATTATGTCTGCAAATCCAAGTACTAAGAAGTTAAATATATTACTACCTAACATATTTGATATTGCCATATCAAAATTATTTAATTTTAGTAGTTCAAATGTAGTAACTACTTCAGGAAGACTTGTAGTTATACCAAGTAAAATTGCTCCAATTGAACTAGATGAGAATTTTGGATATAAATGTGATATTTTATCTGCTTGATATGTTAAAAATACACTTAAAATAATCATCATTATTGCTGTTGTAGTAAATTTTAAAACAATAAACTTTTCTTTTTTAGTATCTTCTTCTTCATCTTTTGTCTTAATTAATATTACAGATAACATATATATCATATATGCAAAAAATAATATTATTGTTGTAATATTAATAAAGATATTATTAGTTCCAAGTGAAATAAATATATAATCAGTTATTAAAATAATACATTCTAGTATATATCTTTTTGAGGTATTCTTAAATACATCTGACTTAAAAAAATATATATTGTATACCGCTAATACAAAAATATTAAACATATCGCTTCCAACTATATCTCCAAATGATAATTCTAGATTATCAAATGCTACCGCAGATATGCATGTTACTAACTCTGGAAGACTAGTTATTGAGGCTATTAATAATCCTCCAACAAATGCAGATCCAACTTTTGTTTGTTTACCAAGTACATCACCATAATAAGATAATTTTATACTCATGAAAATTGTAAAAAATGCTAGAACTAAAAAAAATATTCCGTCCATAATTTCACTCCTTGAAATATTATATTATTGAATTGGACAAAATATTTATAATTATTATTTATTAATTAAATTTTCACTAATTCTAAGTAATCTATTATATTTACATATTCTATCTGTTCTAGAAAGAGAACCTGTTTTTATTTGACCTAATCCTAATCCAACAGCAATATCTGATATATATGTATCTTCTGTTTCACCACTTCTATGAGATATTATTGTATTATAATTATTTTGTTTTGCAATATTGATAGTTTGTAATGTTTCTGTTACTGTTCCAATTTGATTTAATTTTATTAAAATAGCATTCCCTGAATGCTTTTTTATTCCTTTTTCTAAATACTCTTTATTGGTAACAAAAAAGTCATCTCCTACTATTTGAACTTTATTTCCTATTTTTTTAGTAAGTTTTGCTAAACTATCAAAATCATTTTGTTCAAAAGGATCCTCTATAGATATTATTTTATACTTATCTATTAGTTTAATATAATAATCTATTAATTCGTTACTATTCATTTTTGTATTATTAAAATAATATAAATCATCATCTTCATTATAGAATTCTGAAGCAGCTACATCAAGTGCTAATTTTACATCTTTTTCAAAAATATATCCAGATTTTTTTATTGCTTCAACTATAAAATCTAATGCTTCTTCATTTGATGATAAATTAGGTGCAAATCCTCCCTCATCTCCTACTGATGTACTATATCCTTTTTCATCTAATAATTGTTTTAATGTATGAAAAATTTCAGATCCACATCTTATTCTTTCTTTAATATCTTTGTTTTGTGGAATAATCATAAACTCTTGAAAATCTAGTTTATTATTTGTATGAGCTCCTCCATTTAAAATATTCATCATTGGATATGGCATTTGTTTTTTATCACCAATATATTCATATAATTCCATATCTTTCTCATTAGCAGCTGCTTTAATGCAAGCTAATGATACAGAAAGTATAGCATTTGCTCCTAAATTACTTTTTGTTTGAGTTCCATCAAGTATTATCATTCTATTATCTATTTCTTCTTGATTAAATATATCTACTCCTAAAAGTTCTTCTTTTATTTTGTTATTAACATTATTAACTGCTTTAAGAACTCCTTTCCCTAAATATCTATTATCGTTATCTCTTAGTTCTAATGCTTCATTTTCTCCTGTAGAAGCACCAGATGGTACACTTGCTCTACCAAATCCACCATTTTCTGTTAAAACATCTGTTTCAATTGTAGGATTTCCTCTTGAGTCTAATATTTCTCTAGCTTTAATATCTATTATCTTACTCATATATTTAACCTCCATAGTATAATTATATATCATTTTTTAATTATAAACTAAATATTAATAAAAAAATTGTAAAATAAAAGTATAATATTTTATATTATTTATTTAATATGTTATAATTGATAATAGATAAGGAGCTACTAATATGGAAATTATTCAATTAACTAAAGAACAATTTGATGAATATGCTAAGAATTGTCCATATAAAAATTTCTATCAAACATCTGAATATGGTAGATTAATGGATAGACATTCTTTTGATGATTATTATTTAGCAATGAAAGATGATATGGGTAATATTAAAGCTGCTACATTAATTCTAATTGAAAAAGTTTTTATAGGATATAAATGGGGATATTGTCCAAGAGGTTTCTTAATAGATTTTTCTGATTTTGAATTATTAAAAAATTTTACAACTCTACTAACAGAATTTTTAAACAAGAGAAATTTTATGTTTGTTAGAATAGATCCATATATTATTAATAAGTCAAGGGACAAAAATGGTAAAGAAATTCCAGGAATTGATAATTCTACAATTATAAATAATCTTATTAGTTTAGGTTATGAACATAGTGGATTTAATTTAAATTTTGAAAATCTTAAACCTAGATGGAATGCAGTTATAACTACTAATAAAGAAGATAATTTATTTTTAAACTATTCTAAAGAAATTAGAAATAAAATAAGAAAAGCTGAAAAATTAGGAGTTGAAGTAGTACAAGGTGGTCCAGATAGTATAAAACAATTTTATAACTTTATAGATAAAAAACATTCTAGAAGATTAAATTATTATCTAGATATGTACGAAATTCTTGGTAAGAGTGATATGTTTGAAATATATTTTGCAGTTATTAATACTCCAAAATACATAGAAAAAAGTAAAGAATTATATGAGCAAGAAGAAAGAAATAATAATTTAATAAATCAAGAACTTGAAGAAAACATAAATACACCTAATGCAACAGCTATAATAAGAAAAAAGATGGAATCTGATAGATTATTAAATAATTATAAGCAAAATATAATAAATGCTACTAATTTATATAAAGAATATCCTGGAGGAATCGTAATTGGTACTAATGCAATAATTAAATATAATAATGAAATATTCTTTTTAATAAATGGATATGATCAAAAATATAAAAATTATTGTCCAAACCATTATCTAAAGTTTCAAATTATAGAAAAATATAAAAAATTAGGATACACAAGAATACATTTAAATGGTATATCTGGTGACTTTAATAAAACAAGTCCATATTATGGCTTAACTAGATTCAAATTAGGATTTAATGCGAATATAGAAGAATATATAGGAGAATTTACGCTAGTTATAAATAAAAGAAAATACAAAAGTTTTAATAAAATTAATCCTGTTAGAGAATGGCTAAATAAACCTGTATTTTAAAATAAGAGTTACATAACTCTTATTTTTTTATATTCGATTCTATTTCATCGACTACTACTGAAATATCATCCTTGTCATTAATTACATAATCAGCATATGAATCATCAAGTGATATAGGAATTCTTTCTTTAATATTATAGTAATCTTCCTTAGAAAAAGAACTTAAATATTCTACATTATCACCTATTACACCTTCATAAATTTTAGTATAATCCATTTTTGTATTAATTATATTATTTATATTATCTTCATCCTTTGAATTTATTTTTATCTTTATAACTTGATAATTATTATCTAATAATTCATTTAATTTATCATAATCTTCTTTTTTATTAAAACACTTATCGAATACAAATGATACTTTATTATCTATTATTTTTTTTAATCTTTCTTTATTAATTTTTTCAACTTTATCTTGTATTTCTAAACGTTTTTCTTCACTATAATCTTGAGTTAACTGATAATAATAATTTCTAATATAATCATTACTTAATAAGAAGATTTTTAATTTCTTAGATAATATCCTAGCTAATTGAGTTTTGCCGCATCCAGGTAATCCTATAAATGTAATAATAAAAGGTTTACTATACTTATTTAATAAATCAAAATTCATTTCATTAACAAAATCTTTTTCCATATTATAATCCTTTCTTTTATATATTATATATACTTAATAATTAAATGTCAAAAAAAAGAAAGTATTTCTACTTCCTTAATTTTTATTTATCAATTTTAGTTACAATACCAGCACCAACTGTTCTACCACCTTCACGAATTGAGAACTTAGTTCCTTCTTCTAGAGCGATAGGAGCAATTAATTCAACATGTAACTTAACATTATCTCCTGGCATAACCATTTCAGTTCCTTCTGGTAATGTTACAACACCTGTAACGTCTGTAGTTCTGAAATAGAATTGTGGACGATAATTTGTGAAGAATGGAGTATGTCTTCCGCCTTCATCTTTACTTAATACATATACTTCACATTCAAATGTAGTATGTGGAGTAACTGTACCTGGTTTTGCAAGTACTTGACCACGTTGTACTTCTTCTCTTGAAATACCACGAAGTAATGCACCAGCATTATCTCCAGCTTCTGCATAGTCTAATTGCTTACGGAACATTTCAATTCCTGTAACAACTGTTTTCTTAGTATCATGTAAACCAACTATTTCAACTTCGTCGTTAAGATTTAATCTACCTCTTTCAACACGACCTGTAACAACTGTTCCACGTCCTGTGATTGTAAATACATCTTCAATACTCATTAGGAATGGTTTATCAGTATCTCTTTCAGGAGTTGGAATCCATTCATCAACTGCTTTTAATAATTCATCAATCTTTGCTTCGTATTCTGAATCTCCTTCTAGAGCTTTTAATGCTGAACCAAATATGAATGGTGTATTATCTCCATCAAATCCATATTGATTTAATAGATCTCTAACATCCATTTCAACTAATTCTAACATTTCTGGATCATCAACCATATCACATTTGTTAATGAATACAACCATTCTTGGTACACCAACTTGACCTGCAAGTAAGATATGTTCTCTTGTTTGAGCCATTGCACCATCAGTTGCAGCTATAACAAGTATTGCACCATCCATTTGAGCAGCACCTGTGATCATGTTTTTAACATAGTCAGCGTGTCCTGGACAGTCAACGTGTGCATAGTGACGAGTATCTGTTTCATATTCAACGTGTGCAGTATTGATTGTTATACCACGTTCTCTTTCTTCTGGTGCTTTATCAATATCAGCATAGTCTTCGAATTTTGCTAAACCTTTAGACGCTTGTCTTTTAGTAATAGCAGCTGTTAATGTTGTTTTACCATGGTCTACGTGACCAATTGTTCCAATATTAACATGTGGTTTTCCACGATTAAATTTTTCTTTTGCCATTTTATTTTCCTCCTTTTTTTAATGTACAAACTTATTTTATCTAATTCTTGATAAAATATCAAGTATTATTCATATTAATATTTTAATTTTTACCAGATTTTTTTACAATTTCTTCAGTTATGTTCTTTGGAACCTCTTCATAATGGTCTGGTAACATTTGGAATGTTGCACGTCCTTGAGAATTACTTCTTAAGCTTGTTGCATAACCAAACATTTCTGAAAGTGGTACCATAGCAGTTAATACTACTGCATTACCTCTATTTTCTTGTCCTAATGGACGACCTCTTCTAGATGTTATATCACCCATTATATTTCCAAAATATTCTTCTGGAGTTGTTACGTCTACTTTCATAACTGGTTCAAGTAATACTGGTTTACATTTATTTTTAGCTTCTTTAAGTGCTAATGAAGCTGCAATCTTAAATGCCATTTCTGATGAGTCAACATCATGATAAGAACCATCATAAAGTGTTGCTTTTATATCAACCATTGGATATCCAGCAAGAATACCAGATTCCATAGCTTCTTGAAGTCCTTTATCTGTTACTGGTATATATTCTCTTGGAACTACACCACCAACGATTTGATCAACAAATTCATAACCTTTTTCTGGATTTGGTTCAAACTTAATCCATACATGACCATATTGACCACGTCCACCAGATTGTTTAATATATTTACCTTCACATTCACCTGCTTGAGTGATTGTTTCACGATATGCAACTTGTGGTTTACCAACTGTTGCTTCTACATTAAATTCTCTTTTCATACGGTCTACTATTATTTCTAGATGAAGTTCTCCCATACCTGCTATTTCAACTTGACCTGTTTCTTGATTAGTTGTTTGACGGAATGTTGGATCTTCTTCTGCAAGTTTTTGAAGAGCAATTCCCATCTTTTCTTGATCTGCTTTTGATTTTGGTTCTATTGCTACTGAAATAACTGGATCTGGAAATTCCATTGGATCTAATATAACTGGTTTTTTCTCATCACATAATGTTTCACCAGTAGTAGTATTTTTAAGTCCTACTGCTGCAGCTATATCACCTGTATATACATCTGTAATTTCAGTTCTGTTATTTGCTTGCATTTGAAGTATACGTCCAATTCTTTCTTTAACATTCTTATTTGAATTTAGTACATATGAACCACTTGATAAATGACCAGAATATACTCTAAAGAATGAAAGTCTACCTACAAATGGATCAGTTGCTATTTTAAATGCTAATGCTGAGAATGGTTCACTATCACTTGGATGTCTTTCAGTAGGATTTCCATCTAAATCAGTACATTTAAATGCTTCTATATCTGTTGGTGCTGGTAAATAATCATTAATAGCATCAAGCGCTAACTTAACACCTATGTTACCTAAAGCAGTACCACACATAACTGGGAAGAAATCAACTGCAAGAACACCTTTACGAATTGCTGCTTTAAGCATTTCAACTGGTATTTCTTCTCCCTCAAGATATTTTTCCATCATTGCTTCATCATACATTGATGCTGCTTCTATAAGTTCAGCTCTCATTGTATCTGCTTTATCTTTCATATCAGCAGGAATTTCTATTTCTACTGGTTCTTCTGCTTGTTGTCCATCATATTTATATGCTTTCATTGTAACTAAATCAATAATTGCATTAAATTCATTTTCTGCTCCAATTGGACATTGAATTGGATATGCTTTTACACCTAGACGTTCAGAAATACTATCAACACTCTTGAAGAAGTCTGCTCCAAGTTTATCCATTTTATTAACAAATACCATTCTTGGAACTTTCATTTCTGTTGCTTGTCTCCAAACGTTTTCAGTTTGTGGTTCTACACCTGCATTTGCATCTAAAAGAGCAATTGCGCCATCTAATACACGAAGAGATCTTGTAACTTCAATTGTAAAGTCTACGTGACCTGGTGTATCTATAACGTTAAATCTATGACCTTTCCAAAATGCTGTAACAGCTGCAGAAGTAATTGTTATACCACGTTCTTTTTCTTGTTCCATCCAGTCAGTTGTTGATTCACCATCATGTGTTTCACCAATCTTATGGATTTTACCTGTATGGAATAATAAACGTTCAGTAAATGTTGTTTTACCAGCATCTATGTGAGCCATTATTCCAATATTTCTTGTTTTTTCTAACGAATGTTCACGAGCCATAATTTATTATTCCTTTCTTACCATCTATAATGAGCAAATGCTTTATTTGCTTCTGCCATTTTATGTGTATCTTCTTTTTTCTTAAATGCTGCTCCTGTTTCATTTGAAGCATCTATTATTTCATTAGCCAATTTTTCAGCCATAGATTTTCCACTTCTTTTTCTTGAAGCATCAACAAGCCAACGTAGTGCTAAAGCTTGTGCTCTGTCAGCTCTTACTTCAACTGGAACTTGATAGTTAGCTCCACCAACACGTCTTGGTTTAACTTCAAGAGATGGTGTAATGTTTTCTAAAGCTTTATTAAATACATCCATTGGATTTTCATTTGTTCTTTCTTGAACAATATTTAATGCTTTATAAACAATCTTTTGTGCTGGGCCTTTCTTACCATCAAGCATTATTTGATTAGTAAGTTTAGTAAGAATTTTTGAGCCATACACTGGATCTGCTAAAACATCTCTTTTTGTTGCACGTCTTTTTCTCATTTTAATCTCCTTTCTTATTTACTTTTTGGTTTTTTTGCACCATATTTAGAACGACCTTGTTTTCTATCTTGAACTCCTGCTGTATCCATTGTTCCTCTAATAATATGATAACGAACACCGATAAGGTCTTTAACACGACCACCACGAACTAATACAACACTATGTTCTTGTAAATTATGTCCTTCACCTGGAATATAAGCATCTATTTCTTTACCATTACTTAATCTAACACGAGCATATTTACGAAGTGCTGAGTTTGGTTTCTTTGGTGTTTTAGTTCCTACACGAGTACATACTCCACGTTTTTGTGGTGATGCTGTTTCTGTAGTTTTTTTAGTTAAACTATTTAATCTAACACCCAAAACTGGTGATTTACTCTTTCTAGTCTTACTTTGACGATTCTTACGAACTAATTGATTAATTGTAGACATTATTCCGACTCCTTTCTTTACACACAACCTGGTGTTTCAATTTTGACATAAATTAAAGTTTTGCAAAAAAATACAAAACTTAATTAATCAGCAATAATAATATAACATTTTTAACCTTTTACGTCAATGGTTTTTATGCTATTTTTTTAAATACCTTATTATACTGATACCATAATTATATTATATACAACTTTATTTAAGAACATACAAAAAAGGAAATTTATTCAGTTTCCTCTTTTTGTTTATTAATAGCTTCTTCTAATTCTTCTTTATTCATTTTAGAATATCCTTTTATTCCTAGTTCTTTTGCTTCTTCTTTTAGTTCTTGTACTGTTTCTTTTTGATTATCATCTTTCATATGACCATTTTCTACTAAATAATCTATTTGTTCTTTAGTTAATGTTTCATATTCAATTAATGAATTTGCTATTAAATCAAGTAAATCTTTATTTTCTTTTAATATTTTTTTTGTAACTTCATATTGTTCTGATATTATTTTTCTTACCTCTTCATCTATTTCAAGTGCAACTGCATCAGAGAAATTCTTACTCTTATTATAATCTCTTCCTAAGAATACACTAGATTCTTGATGTTCAAATTGTACTGGGCCAAGAGAACTCATACCATATTCAGTTACCATTGATCTTGCTATTTTTG
Source organism: uncultured Bacilli bacterium (assembly GCA_947629025.1). Classification (GTDB taxonomy): domain Bacteria; phylum Bacillota_I; class Bacilli_A; order RF39; family UBA660; genus CAG-433. Next base: position 31,510 of record CANRCC010000014.1, read on the forward strand.
TTGCTTTTTCAAAATCATTATGTGCTCCTGTAGTTATTTCATTAAATATTAATTCTTCTGCTACTCTACCACCTAATAATCCACTTATTGTTTCTAGCAATTCTTTCTTTGTAGACATATAAGTTTCTTCTTTTGGTAGCATTAAATTATAACCACCAGCAACTCCCCTTGGTACAATTGTAATCTTTTGTACATCATTTGCACCATCTAATTTTATACCAATAACTGCATGACCTGCTTCGTGATAAGCAACTACTTTTTTCTCATGCTCAGTATATTTACGAGACTTTTTAGCTGGACCTGCAATTACTCTATCGTATGCTTCATCAAGTTCTGACATAGTTATTTCTTGCTTATTTCTTCTAACTGCTAATAATGCAGATTCATTAAGTAAATTTTCAAGATCTGCTCCACTAAAACCTACAGTTCTTTTTGCTAAATATTTGAAATTAACATCTTTTGCAAATTTCTTATCTTTTCCATGTACTTCTAATATTTCTTCTCTTCCTTTAATATCTGGAAGTGAAACTGTTATTTGTCTATCAAATCTTCCAGGTCTTAATAATGCTGGATCAAGAACATCTGGTCTATTTGTAGCGGCAATAATTATTATACCTTCATTTCTACCAAATCCATCCATTTCAGTAAGTAATTGGTTTAATGTTTGTTCCCTTTCATCATGTCCTCCACCAACTCCTGCTCCTCTTTGTCTACCAACAGCATCTATTTCATCAATAAATATTAAACATGGCGCAGTTTGTTTTGCTTGTCTAAACATATCTCTAACACGAGATGCACCAATACCAACGTATAATTCTACAAAGTCTGAACCACTTATGAAATAAAATGGTGCATTTGCTTCTCCTGCTACTGCTTTTGCAAGTAATGTTTTACCTGTTCCTGGTTGACCTACAAGAAGTACTCCTTTTGGAATTCTTGCTCCCATTTGTGTAAATTTCTTAGGATTTTTTAAAAATTCTATTAATTCTTCTAATTCTTCTTTTTCTTCAGATAAACCTGCTACATCTTTAAATGTAACTTTATCCTTATCTTCTTGTAATTGTGCTCTACTCTTACCAAAATCTAATGATTTATTATTACTACTTAATTGTTTACTTAAAATCCAAATTAAGCCTCCACCTATAATTAAATATGGTAATACAGTTACTATAAATGTTACAAATGTACCAGATGATGGATCAGCTTTAAATGAATATTTGAATTTATCGTCACCTTTTAATTTTTCATTTGCTTCTTTTATTGTAGCTATTGTTTCATCACTTAATGGTGCGACTACATAATAGCTTTCTTTTTTACTATATCCTTCTAATCTACCTATAATATCATACGTATATCCTTTTGAATTAGGAGATACTTCTACTGTTTCTACTTTTTTCTGTTTTAAGGCAGTTTGGAATTCAGAATATGTTAATTTATGAACTTTACTTCCTGGTCCTACTAATAAACATACTACTAAAATAATAAATAATAGCGCTATATATGGACTAATATTTCTTTTCATATTTTTACTCATTGTTTTCCTCCTCATCAATATACCATAATATTATATCATAGTTTTTTGTTTTTAAACTATCATATTTTGATTTTTTTACACCTGGTATCCATAATACTGTATCATTACTGTCAACAACTATTGGATAATTATCTCTTTTTCCCTTATTAATCTTTTCATTTATAAAAATATCTTTTATTTTCTTTTTACCATTTAGTCCTAAAACTTCAATTGTATCTCCATTATTTCTATTTCTAACATATAAAGGTAACTTAATAGTAGAACTATCTAAATGACAAATATAATTGTTAGTTAGATTAGTATTATCTACTTTTTTTAATATACCATTTGGTAATATTATTTCATCATCTTTAATTTCTATTTTATAATTATCAATGCTTTTATTTTTTCCTATTTTCAAATAATTATAATCTTTAACTGCGCTTATATCTAATGGCAAATTAATTAATGAATTTGGTTTTTTACTGTTAATTAATTTTATTATTGATTCTATGTGTGAATCATTTATATAAACTATATCATTAGAATATATATCTTTTAATATCTTTTCTATTACTTTTTTTAATATAAAAATATCTGTTTTTTTTGCTAAAATAATATCTATCTTATCATTTTTATATAAATTATTATATGCTTTTATAACGCTATCATTTATAAAATTACAAACTTCATTTATATTATTACTAAATTTAATAAATTTATGATGTACATTTTTATTTTCCTTTTTAAGTAATGGTAACATTTGCAATCTATATCTATTTCTTGTATACGCTATATCATAATTTGTTTTATCATCTCTATATTCAATATTATTATTTTTAGCATAATCAAGTATATCTGACTTTGATAAATATATAAGTGGTCTAAGTATTTTATAGTTATCTCTATTAGATATTAAACTAAATCCTTTATAACCCTCAAATGTTGACCCTCTTACTAATCTCATAAGTATTGTTTCTATTAAATCATCTCCATGATGGGCAGTTAATAAATACTGCGCATTATATTTATTTATTATACTTTCAAAATAACTATATCTTTTTTTTCTTGCTTCTGATTCAAAATTTCCTGATTTATGTTTTTCAAAAATTGTACCTTCAAAAATAACATTATTATTTTTACAATAATTTTTTACAAAATCGTATTCTTCTATACTTTCTTCTCTAAAATTATGATTTATATGAGCACAAATTATTTTTATATCATGATTATTTCTATAATTAATTAGTAAATTTAATAAAGTCATTGAATCTACTCCACCTGATGTAGCACATACAATAGTATCACCTTTATTAAATTCTTTATCAAATATTTCAAATATTTCTTTCATATAAATCATTCCCTCGGCACATATTATATCACAAACATTTATATATATAAATAAAAAAAGAAAACTTAAACAGTTTTCTAATAATTATATTGTTGATGCTAATGCTGCAAAAAATATAAAGAAGAAAAATACAACACTTAATATTCCTAGTATTACACTAGCTAATGCACCTATTCCTGCAGCCTTTGAATCTTTTGGTCTATCTGTCTTCCATACTAAGTATAAAATAAGTCCTACCATTGGAATAAAAAATCCAAGTATTCCCCAACCAATTGATGTTCCTGAATCTTCTTGCATTTCAACTGTTGATACCTCTTTTATAGAATTACCACATTCTGGACAAAATTCTGAATTTTTAGGTATTTTAGCACCACATTTTGAACAAAACATATTAATACCTCCTTGTTAAGTATATTATATCATCTGAATTTTTATATTTCAATATATTTTTAAGTTAAAAACGATACACTAAAATGTATCGTCTTTATTATAGAAATTCTTCTTCTAATATATCTAATGGTTGTTCATCAAAGAATTCTTTTTCTAAAGTAAATTCTGTTCTAGCATATTTTCTAACACCAGTTCCTGCAGGTATTAATTTACCAATAATAACGTTTTCTTTTAATCCTTCAAGTTTATCTACTTTACCCTTAATTGCTGCATCAGTAAGAATTCTTGTAGTTTCTTGGAATGATGCGGCTGATAAGAATGAGTCAGTTTCAAGAGAAGCCTTTGTAATACCAAGCATAAGTGGTCTTGCAGTTGCAGGTTTCTTTCCTTGAAGAATAACTTTTTTATTTTCTTCAGTAAATTTATGTAATGATACTACTTTACCAACAAGTAAATTAGTATCTCCAGCATCTACTATTCTCATTCGTGCGATCATCTTACGAACAATTATTTCAATATGTTTATCAGCTATATCAACACCTTGAGAACGATATACTTTTTGAACTTCTTCTACTATATAATTTTGAACTGTTATTGGATCTGTTACAGCAAGTAATTCTTTTGGATTTATAGAACCCTCATTTAATTTATCTCCTGCTTTTACTTCATCTCCAACTTCAACTCTTAATTTTACACCATAGTTAGTAGTTTGTTCTCTAGTTTCCTTATCGTTAGTTATACTAATCTTATATTTACCATTTTGATTTTCTATATTTGTTATTTTACCATTAATTTCAGCAACACTAGCTTTAACTTTTGGATTTCTTGCCTCAAATAATTCTTCAACACGAGGAAGACCTTGAGTTATATCATCTCCACCAGCAACTCCACCTGTATGGAATGTACGCATTGTTAATTGTGTACCAGGTTCACCAATTGATTGTGCAGCCATAATACCAACTGCTTCACCAATTTCTGTTGGATTAGATGTTGCAAGATTACGTCCATAACATTTTTGACATACACCATTTTCTGTTTTACAAGTAAGTGTTGTTCTAATTTCAACAGCAGTTATTCCTGCTTTTTCTATTTTATCTGCAATTTGTTCAGTAATTAATTCATTTTTATCAACTATAACTTCTTTTGTTTCTGGATTAATAACTTTCTTATTTGTATATCTTCCAATTATTCTTTCAGATAATGATTCAATTATACTTCCATCTTTTTCATTTACAAATGCTTCTACTAATACACCTTGTATTGTACCACAATCTTCTTCTTTAACAATTACATCTTGAACTACGTCAACAAGACGTCTTGTTAAGTAACCAGAGTTTGCAGTTTTAAGTGCTGTATCTGCACTACCTTTACGTGCACTATGTGTAGATAAGAAGTATTCAGACACAGAAAGACCTTCTTTAAAGTTAGAGAATATAGGAATTTCAATAGTTTGACCATTTGGTCTTGCCATTAATCCACGCATACCTGCTAACTGTCTAAATTGTTCAATACTACCACGAGCACCTGAATTCATCATTATAAATATTGGATTTTCTTTATTTTCTTTAGATATTTCATTTAGTTCTTTCTTTATTTGATCAGTAGCATTACTCCATACTTCAAGAACTTTTTCATATCTTTCTTCTTCAGTTATTAAACCTCTGTTATATTGTTTACCAATTTTTTCTACTTTTTGTCTTCCTTCTGCAATTATTGCTTCTTTATTGTCACTTGTTACAACATCAAATGCTGACATTGTTATACCTGATTGTGTTGAATATTTAAATCCTAAATCTTTTAGTTTATCAAGCATTATTGATGTTTCTGATGTTTTATATCTTTTAAATACTTGTGCAATTATATTTTGAAGACCTTTTTTACCAATTGGTTCATTTAATGGTAATTTGCTTATAAATTCTGGAATATTTTCTCCTCTTGGTATAAAGAACTTACTAGGAGTTATTCTATCAATATTTTCTTTACTACCCTCATTAATATATTGATAAGCATCTGGTAATACTTCATTAAATTTAATTTTACCAACAGTAGTAACTAAATATTTATCTTTTTGAGAATCCATAAATACTTTATACTTAAATGAATTAACTGGTATTGCAATTCTTGTATGTAAATCTATTTCACGTCTTTCATAAGCCATTAATGCTTCATTAGTATTTTTAAATACTCTTCCCTCTTCATCTGATTGTTTTTCCATTGTTAGGTAATAATTACCAAGTACCATATCTTGTGATGGTGTAACGATTGGTTTTCCATCAGATGGTTTAAGTATGTTATTTGCACCTAACATTAGAATTTTTGCTTCTGCTTGTGCTTCTTCTGAAAGTGGAACATGCACAGCCATTTGGTCACCATCAAAGTCTGCATTAAATGCTGGACATACTAGAGGGTGAAGTCTAATAGCTTTTCCATCTATTAATTTAGGTTCAAATGCTTGAATACCAAGTCTATGAAGAGTTGGTGCACGGTTTAATAATACTGGATGTTCTTTAATAACTTCTTCTACAATATCCCATACTCTATCATCTTGATTTTCAATCATTTTTTTAGCAGATTTAATATTGTGAACTATTTCTTTTTCAACAAGACCACGTATAACATGTGGTTTAAATAGTTCTAATGCCATTTCTTTTGGTATACCACATTGATACATTTTAAGTGATGGTCCAACTACTATAACTGAACGACCAGAATAATCAACACGTTTACCTAATAAGTTTTGTCTAAATCTACCTTGCTTACCCTTAAGCATACTACTTAATGATTTTAATGCTCTATTTGATGGTCCTGTTACGTTTCTACCACGACGACCATTATCAAATAATGCATCAACTGCTTCTTGAAGCATACGTTTTTCATTTTGAACTATTATTGATGGAGCACCTAACTCAAGTAATTTTTTCAAACGGTTATTACGATTAATAACACGTCTATATAAATCATTTAAGTCAGATGTTGCAAATCTTCCACCATCTAATTGAATCATTGGTCTAAGATCTGGTGGTATTACAGGAATACAATCAAGTATCATCCACTCTGGTCTATTACCTGATTCTCTAAATGAATCTAATATTTCAAGTCTCTTTAGTAATCTTACTCTCTTTTGTTCTTGAGCACCTTCTAATTCTTTTTGAATTTCTTCTATTTCTTTATCTAGGTCAACTTCTTGAAGTAGTTTTTTAATTGCTTCTGCACCCATTCCTACTTCAAATCCATCTCCATATTTTTCATAGTATATTCTGTATTCTTTATCAGATAATGTTTGCTTTTTCTCTAAAGGAGCATTACCTGGATTAATAACTACATAACTTACGAAATATAATACTTCTTCTAGATCTCTTGGAGACATATCAAGTGTAAGTCCTATACGAGATGGAACCCCTTTAAAGAACCATATATGAGATACTGGAGTAGCAAGTTCTATATGTCCCATACGTTCACGACGTACTTTTGACTTAGTAACTTCAACACCACATCTATCACATATTATATCTTTGTATCTTAATCTTTTATATTTACCGCATGAACATTCATAATCTCTTGTTGGTCCAAATATTTTTTCGCAAAATAATCCATCTCTTTCAGGTTTTAATGTACGATAATTTATTGTTTCTGGTTTTTTTACTTCACCATATGACCATTCACGAATCTTTTCAGGAGAAGCTATAGATATTTTTAATCCATCAAATCTACTTGCATCCATTATTCTTCATCCCCCTCTTCATCAGATTCTTCTATATCAGAATTAAATTCTTCTTTTTCTTCTTCACTTTCTTCTGGTGCTTCTAATACATCATCTAAATTAGTTTTCTTTATATCTTTTATTTCTATTTCATCTATAGATAAAGCATTATTTTCTCTTGTCTCTTCTAGCTCTAGTTCCGTTATTCCTATTTCTTTTCCATCTTCATCAATCATAGAAACATCTAATCCTAATGCTTGGAATTCTTTAACTAATACTCTAAAGCTTTCTGGAACTCCTATTTGATCAATTCTATTTCCTTTTACTATTGCTTCATATACTTTAACTCTTCCTATAACATCATCAGATTTTACAGTTAAGATTTCTTGTAAGATATTTGCTGCACCATAAGCTTCTAGTGCCCAAACTTCCATTTCACCAAATCTTTGTCCACCAAATTGAGCTTTACCACCAAGTGGTTGTTGTGTAACTAATGAATATGGTCCTGTTGATCTTGCATGTAATTTATCATCAACCATGTGATCTAGTTTAATCATATACATTACACCAACACTGACTCTATTATCAAATGGTTCTCCAGTTCTACCATCATATAAAACAGTTTTACCATCAGGATCCATCCCTGCTTCTTTCATAAGCTCTTCTATATCGCTCATCTTAGCACCATCAAATACTGGTGTTGCACAATATAAACCTAATTTCTTAGCAGCCATACCTAAATGAAGTTCTAGTACTTGACCTAAATTCATACGAGATGGAACACCAAGTGGGTTAAGCATTATATCAACTGGTCTACCATCTGGTAAATAAGGCATATCTTCTTGTGGTAATACTAATGATACAACACCTTTATTTCCATGACGACCTGCCATCTTATCTCCTACTTGTATTTTTCTCTTTTGAACTATATATACTCTTATTTCTTTTGATACTCCGCTTGCTAACTCATCATTGTCTTTCTTTGTATAAACTTTTATATCATGAACAATACCATCTCCACCATGTGGAACACGAAGAGATGTGTCACGAACTTCTCTTGTTTTTTCACCAAAGATAGCATGTAATAATTTTTCTTCAGATGTAAGTTCTACCATTCCTTTTGGAGTAACTTTTCCAACTAATATATCATTTTCATGTACTTCTGTACCTATTCTTACAATACCATCAGCATCTAGATTTTTTCTTGCTTCTTCTGATACGTTAGGAATATCACGAGTTATTTCTTCAGGTCCAAGTTTTGTATCTCTACATTGAATTGAATAACTTTCTATATGTACTGATGTGTATACATCTTCTTTAACTAATCTCTCATTTAATATAACAGCATCTTCATAGTTATATCCATTATATGTCATGAATGCAACTACTAAATTCTTACCAAGTGCAAGTTCTCCTTTATCAGTACTTGGTCCATCTGCTATTATCATATCTTTTTTAACTTTATCTCCAGCTTTTACAATTGGTCTTTGATGATAACAAGTTGCACCATTTGATCCTTCAAAATTCATTAATGTATATACATCTTGTCCACCTTTAGTTTTAACAATTATTTTCTTACCATCTGCATAGTCTACTACACCATCAGCTTTAGCAACAACTGTTGCACCACTATCTCTTGCAGCTACGTATTCTACACCTGTACCAACATATGGAGCTTCTGTTTTTAAAAGTGGTAATGCTTGACGTTGCATGTTTGCACCCATTAGTGCACGAGTTGCATCATCATGGTCAAGGAAAGGAATACAAGATGCAGTAACTGATATTATTTGTTGTGGTGATACATCTATATAATTAACCTCATTTGTTTTAGCTAAAATATTTTCACCACGGAATCTTGCTGGTACTTCTTCATCTGTAATTTTATTTTTTTCCATTCCAACTGTTGCTTGAGCAATTACATAATCAAGCTCTTCATCTGCTGTTAAATAATCTACTTGGTCTAATAATTTACCATCTTTTACTTGTCTATATGGAGTCATTATAAATCCATATTCATTTACTTTTGCATAACTTGCTAATGATGTTATAAGTCCTATATTTGCACCTTCTGGTGATTCAATTGGACATATTCTACCATAGTGTGATTCATTAACATCACGAACTTCCATAGCAGCTCTATCACGTGAAAGACCACCTGGTCCAAGAGCAGATAAACGTCTTTTATTTGTAAGTTCAGATACTGGATTAATTTGATCCATAAATTGTGATAACTGACTGCTACCAAAGAATTCTTTTATAACAGCTGTTATTGGTCTTATATTAATTAAGGCTTTTGGAGTTGCTTCTGTCTCATCTAATGTTGTCATTCTTTCTCTTATAACTTTCTCCATTCTAGTTACACCTATTCTAAATTGATTTTGAATAAGTTCACCAACTTGTTTAACACGACGATTTGATAAATGATCTATTTCATCAATGCTACCAATACCTTGTAATAAATTTAAGTAATAAGAAACTGATGCATAAATATCAGATATTGTTAATCTTTTAGCATCTATCGATGGATCATTACCTATTATATTTATTATTTTATCTTGATTATTAGGTGCATATACTTTAATAATTTGAACCTTATCATATGTATCAAGATCTTCATTAATTAATACTTGTTTTAAATTTAAACCATTCTTAAGTAGAGGTTTTAATTCATTTAATACCTCTCTTGTAACAACAGTTCCTTTTTTATATTTAATTTTATTATCTACTTTTATATCTTCAGCAAGTGTTTGTCCAAATATACGATCACAAACATCTAGTTTTTTATTGAATTTATATCTACCTACTTTAGATAAATCATATCTAAATGCATCAAAAAATCTAGTGATTAATTGATTTTTCGCACTATCAAGTGTTGCTGGTTCACCTGGTTTTAATTTTTCATATATTTCTATTAATGCTTCATCTGTATTTGATGTTGAATCTTTTTCTATAGTATTTAAAAGATATTCATCTTCACCAAATAAGTTTGTCATATCTTCATTACTTGATAATCCAAATGCACGTAAAAACGTAGCCATAGTTACTTTTCTATTTCTATCAATTCTTACGTCTACACAATCTTTGCTATTTAACTTATATTCAAGCCAAGTTCCTCTATTAGGTATTATTTGTGATGTAAAAATATTTCTTCCATTTTTATCCATTTCTACACCATAATAAACACTAGGAGAACGAACTAATTGAGATACAATAACTCTTTCAGCACCATTTATTATAAATGTACCACTATCAGTCATAAGTGGCATATCACCGAAAAATAACTCTTGTTCTTTTACTTCACCTGTCTCATTATTAAATAGACGAGCTTGAACTTTTAAAGGAGCAGCATAAGTAGTTTTTCTTTCTTTGCATTCTTTAATAGTTAGTCTTGGTTCATCAAATGAATAATCATCTATAGTTATTGATAACGTACCAGCAGGATTATCAACAGGAAATAATTCATCGATAACCTCTCTTATCCCTTCCGTAATAAATTTTTGATAAGAATCTTTTTGTATTTCTAATAATCCCTTTAATTCTAAAGAATTATCAACTCTTGAGAAGTCTATTCTTTCACGATCTTTACATACTTTTTTGATCTTATAAGCCACGCGCTTCACCCCTAACAATAATATTCAAAGAACATGTTTCAATATCTAAAAAAAGAAACATAGTACCAATTTAAAATGTTAGCAGAAAATAATTTAATTGTCAATGATTTTTACAAAAAAAACCAAAATATTTATTTTGTGTAATTTAAAAAATGAAGTGCACAGAAGTTGTGCAGTAAATTTTATAATCATATATAATATCTTTTAAGCAATTTA